>JBFFIL010000001.1:0-20095 GCA_041556535.1 Acidimicrobiia bacterium
GCCTGGCCTTCGATGGTCGACCTGAGGAGGAGCCCGTACTCGGCCATCACACGATTGTGCATCGATGTGCCCAGGAGGCCGATGTTCTCGGCCAGGGGCTGCAGGGCGAGAGCCGCGAGCCCATCACCGACATTGACTGCGATAGGCATCCCGTGCTCTTCGTGGATCGTCGGTGCGCCCCGCCGCGATCGACTGCCGTCCTCGACGTCGTCGTGAATCAGAAACGCGTTGTGGAGCAACTCGAGGGAGACGACCGACGGGAGCACCCGCTCTGTGGTGCCTCCGAACGCCCGACACGCGGCGATGCAAATCGCCGGGCGAAGTGCCTTGCCGGCCCGTCCCAGGAACTCAGCGAGGGGGTCGTAGAGCGACCGGCGAGGCCCGTCATCCGGCAGGCTTGCCTCGAGGGCTCCCGATATCCCCTGGCGGACACCTTCGAGGTAGTCGCCCAGGACACCCGCCGAGCTCACCACGAGTCGTGGGGAACCGGGTCGAGGGAGACGACTTCGACGGCAACCTCGATCGGGTGGCCGTCCAACCCCGCCGCGGTGAGCTGACCCCGGTAGGTACCAGGGCTCGCGTCGCGGGGAATCTCGAGCCTCGCAGTGACCGGGGCCCCAGAGCGACCGGGCACAGCGACCTCGAGTGGCTGGAACGACCACCCCGATGCTTCGATGGCATGCCCCTCATGACTGGTCAGGGTGGTTCCCACCAGACGGACCTCCGGTCGCTCCGCCTCATCGAAATTGTGGAGCCACACGATCGACCCGGGAGCGTCACCCGCCGCGGACGGGGGCAGCACCAAGGTCCCGGGATCTCCGTCCCGGGCTCCGCTCACGGAGCCGAAGAGGGCGAAGGCGTTCCGGACGAGATCCAGGTTCAGGTCGACGACGCGCCCCAACTCGGCACGCAGCCTGTTCACCGCCCCCTCCCCGGCCTCGGCCAGCTTGGGACCCCCGTCGCCGAACTTCTCCAAGAACCGGTCGACCGCTGCTGCTGCCTCGCCAAAAGCCCTGGCGCGGACCTGGTCTCGCTCAGTCATTGCCCGCCCGATCTCGCCGCGGATAGAAGCCCTTTATGTCGTTCCACCTCTCGACGCCGAGGATCGCATTGGCCGCCTGGAGCCCCGAGATCGTCGCAGCCTCGACACAGCCCGCGTTGAGACCCGAATCGGTCCAATCACCGGCGAGATAGAGATTGTCGAAACCGCTCGAGTCGGGCCGCAGACGGAAGCTGTCTGACCCTGGAAGCGAGAGGACGTACCTGTCCGAAGGGTCGACATTGGCGGTCCAGTACTGGGAGTCGAACCTGGCAGCGCCCTCGGCGTCGCCTCCGCCCACGAGCGTCTCCCATCGGAAGCCCCCCGTGTCCGCGTCACGGGCCGCAGGCCAGATGTCCACCAGCTCGCCGCTCATGTAGCGAATCGCCATCCCCCTCACCTCCTCCGCCAGGCGCTTGGGATAGCCCGGATCGGTTGCGTCAGGCTGGGACTGGGTCTTCAAGGTGTCACAGAAGTAGATCAGAGAGACCGGATGGTCGTCTGCCGGCCAGGACTCGCGAGGAAGCAAGTGATCCATCGAAGACCACGTGTCCCAGGGATCGACATACCCCGTCATGGTGACGTTCCGATCCGAGCTGACCCCCGTCAGATTCTCGTTGAGCCAGATCTGAAACGCCTTGGTGGCCGTGGTGCCCACACGCTCAACCATCGCCTTCCACTCCGGAGAGGAATCGAGGAGGTCAGCGCATATGTAGCGGTGCATCCCAACCGGAATGGCGAGGATGACGTCGTCGAAGTCACGGCCCCGCTCCAACACCTCGGTCGACCAATCTGAGCTCTCCGACCAGAACGACTCGAGGGAGTCGTCACTTGTGCCTGCCTGCTCCTCGAGAGGTCGGTCGGGAAAGCAGGCCAATCCATCGAAGTCCACGAGTGGCTCGTAACTCCCGGCTCCGAGGTTCGCCTGCCGTCCGACCTCTATCGAGTCGATCGCCCGGCCATCACTGTCGAGTCGGAGCGCATCGATCCGGCTGAAGAACTCGAAGTCAACGCCCCTCTCCCTGAGTGCCTGGTACATCGGAGCGAAGAGAACGTCGCCCATACCGGCGTTCATCTTCCAAAAGATCGATCCCCTGTAGTCGAAAAAGAGCTTGCCGGAGAGGAACAGCCCCGTTCCCGCCCCGAACCTCGGGAGCGCGGCATCCCCGTGTTGGTTCGCGAAAGTGAGGTCGTACATCCCGCGCACCAGTGCTGACTCGAGTGTCTCATCGGACGCGCCGTGGCGTCGGATCCAGTCCCGGTAGTCCTCCTCATTGATTGCGTCGAATCCCCGAGGATCGAAGAGCAGGGCATCGGCGAGTATTCCTCTCGTGGTCGTCATCACGAGGTCGAGCAGGGACCAGAGGCGCCTGGTCCGGTCGTCCTGCCGAGACATGTCGCGGAGAGTCGAGTGGAGGCGGTCGACGATCGCCCGGAGAGATTCGAGCCACGGATACTCAGATGCCGCCGCTCGCTGTTCGTTGCGGATCATCGAGACGATTTGGGTGGCTCCTGCGACCAGTGACGGGATTGCAAGCCCGACCGCCACGGTCCAGCGGCTCGATGCCGACCTGGGCCTCGGGCTGGTGGACAACTCGAGACCTCCCGGAGGCAGATTCTCTCCGATCGAGGAGTAGAAGTCCGCAATCAGCCTCAGGGATCGCATGACGAACTCGGCGACCGTCATCGGGCCCGAAGGCGCGTCGGGCTCTCCGGGGAGGCCATCACGTGGTCGGAACGTCGCCACCCAGTGTTTCCAGTGCGTCCCGTCGAAGTCCTCGAACCCCACGTCAGTCACTGGCTGAAACGCGTCTGTCCATTCTTTGATCGGCGAAGCCGGAGCCGTCACCGCTCGATCCAGCTCGTCGTAGATCTGGCGGACTACTCGAAAGCTGTTCTCGTAATAGCCGAGCCAGATGTGGAGCCCGTGCTCTTCGATGCGGCCATTCACGCCACGGCTGGAGGCACCCTTCCCACCCAGGCGCCATCCACGCTGATAGACCGTGATCTTGTCGAAACGGTCCTGCCAACCCGGCTGCGAGAGCCGCCACGCCGCAGCCAGGCCTCCCATCCCCCCTCCCAAGACGGCGACTCGGCGCTTGGGCGCATGCGGAGCCGTCACGCCGACACCAATTCGAGGGCCCTCAAATGCTCCGGATACGCCTCTGGCTCTCCCATGGCCCCCAGGACGTTGCTGACACGATCACCCAGGTCGTCCGGCCTGGAGGGCCTGTCTGCCATGTCGATCAGGGCACGCAGGGCATACACGTAGGCATCCTGGGACATCGACATCTCATATGCCTTGGCCAGCGCATCCGCCGCCTCCGTCTCAGATTCCAGAACGGCCGCCTTCAACCGATGGGTCTCCGGCAGGTAGATGAACTCCGAGGTCTCCTCGGCGAGGGCTATCGACTCGTCGAACAGCGCCAGGGCACGGTCTATGTCGCCGCCCCTGCGTCGTACCTCGGCTTCAGAGGCAAGGAGGTAGGGCTGGAACGAAGACCCGGCGTTGATCAACGCGCTTTGCCGCCCATCGGCCACTCGCTCGGCGAGCTCCGCCGACGGCTCGAGGAGGGCGGCGGCCAGCGCCCCGAAAGCGTCCGCAAGCGACGCCCACATCGCAAACCCGTGCTCGCGGCCCAGGTCCCCCTGCTCCCTGATCGTCGACACCGCCGAGTGTGCTGCACCGTCGAGCAATTGGACCCAGCCCACGTACCCGACGGCATAGGCCATGTTGAACGCGTCCATGGGGGGATCGAGGTCCTCGGCTGCGGCCTTCGCTCGTCGAACCGCCTCATCGGACAGGGACCGGTCGCCCTGGACCCAATAGATCGGTATGAGTTGGGCATAGGCGGTGGCTGCGAGACTGGTGGGGAGCGGCCACTCGGCCCAGGGAACACCATGGCGGGGAGCGCCGTAGAAGAGGGCCAACGCCCTCTCGAACTTTCGCCTCGACTCCGTGTAGTGCGCCAGGCCGAACTCGTGCAGGGCACGTCCCGAGGCGACTTCGGCCTCGACCTGCATCCGGTCCGATTCACTTGCCCGGATCAGGTCCGTCTCCAGACTGGAGATGATCTCCTCGGCCTCTTCCCGCTGTCCCAGGATCGTTGCCTGGGCGAACGTCGTGAATCGCGGGCCGGCGGTGTGAATGATGGACTCCTCGGGCGCGAGAGCTAGCGCTCTCTCAGCTCGAGCGTTGGCCGCGTCCGAGCCGAAGCCCTCTTTGGCAACCAAAACGAACGAAGCCCGAAGCACGGCCACCCTCAGGAGCTCTTCCGCCTGGTCCCCATCGAGCTTGTCGTCAGCGATCTCCTCGACGTGATGCAGGTGACTGAGGGCCTCCGAGAACGCTCCAAGTGCCGAGGCCTGGTCGGCGGCCTTCAGGTAGGCATGGGCCGCCTCCTCGAATCTCCCAGCGCGGTCCAGGTGGAGAGCGGCGAGGCTGTCGGCGTGGATGCCGGAGCTGTCCGCCAGATACACGTCTGCAAGCCGGGAGTGCACGAGTCGCCGCTCCCGCTGCGGAAGAGACTCATATGCCGTCTCACCAAGGAGCTGATGGGCGAAACGAAGCCTCCGGCCCTTGTGATCGTTGTGGTGGGCGAGAATCCCAGCCCTGACGAGGCGCTTAACTCTCTCGTGGACGTTTCCGTCGGATACCACCGCTTCCAACAAGCCGGGATCGATTGTTCCGCCGATAACCGAGGCGAGTTGTGCCAGCTCGAGGTCCCCGGCCTCGTCGAGACGCGACATGAGCAAGTCTCGCAATCCGCCTGGAATCGTTCCCTCCCGGCTCTCTCTCGAGCGTGAGAGCTCCCTGAGGAACAACGGGTTCCCCCCGCTTCTGACGATCATCTCGTCGGCGGGAACCGAGTCGTCGCGGGACAGAGATGTCAGCAACTCCTTTGCCTCACCAATGGGCAGGGGCTTCAGCTCGATCAGACTCGCAGCATCGACCGCGGGCAGGTTCTTCGACGGCCTCGACGTGAGTACGAGGAACTCTCCCGGAGTGAGGCCGTCGTGGACCGTCTCCTTGATGAGCTGGATGGTCGACGGGTCGGCGTTGTGCAGGTCCTCGATCACGATTGCGCGTCCCTCCTGGGCAGCCGACCGGGCCCACCACTCGGCGATGACTCTCGTGGTTCTCTCGGCAACTTCACCGGGCGCCATGTCAAGCGACGGATAGCCGTCCGCCGGCTCCAAGCTCAGCGACACGAGAGGGGCGAGCAACGGCACCGCGACATCCGCGTCCATCGACACCGACCTCAACATCTCGGCGAGAGCGTCGATGCGCTCGCCTCTCGGGGCATCCGGGTCCAGCGCCAGGTGCCGGGAGATCATCCGGCCTATCACGTGGAACGGCACGTCTGCGTGATACGCCGAGCACTCGCCTTCGAGGGGCACCCCGCCCGCTCGGGCAGCATGGTCACGGGCGAACCGGGCCAGCCTCGACTTCCCTATGCCAGCCTCTCCGGTGATGAGAAGCACCCTCGAGCCCCCGGCGGCCACTTCTCGCCAGGCCGCGCCGACAGCGGCCCTCTCCTCGGACCGACCGACCATGGCGACCGGATCGTCGACACGAGGTGTTTCGAGAAAATCCTGCGCCGAGATCACGTCATATGACGTGGTCGCCGCCGTGACACCCCTCAGGTCGACCTCACCGCGGTGACGCAGTTCGAATTCCTCACCAAGGAGGGCAGCGGTGGCGCCGGAGACAATCACACCGTTTTCCTCGGCGTGGGACTGCAGCCGATCCGCCTGATGGACTGCCATTCCTGCGACCTCGAGAGACCCGTCTATGTGACCGACCATCACGTCGCCGGTGTGTATGCCGACTCTGAGTGCAAGCTCGACGCCGTGCGTGTCCCTGGCTCCCACCGCCAGTTGCCTCACCACTGCCACGAGCGCCAAACCGGCGTGGACGGCCCGCGATGCGTCATCATCGTGCGCCCTGGGTATGCCGAATAGGGCAAGGAGCCCGTCGCCGAGACGTTTGTAGACCGTCCCGTCATACCTGTGAATCACCTCAGAGCAGGCGTCCTGATACTCGAGGAGGAGATCCCAGAGCGGCTCGTCTCCGATCGTCTCGGCGATAGACGTTGACGCGACGAGATCGCATACGAGCACCGTCGGCCGTCGAAGCGTGTCCTTCGCCTCCACCATTCCCCAAACCCTATACAGAGGGCGGTCGACCTCAGGCGGTCGGGTCGATGTAGATGTTGTGGAGGATTTCCTGGGTCGTGCCGGTCACAGTCAGCTTGATCTCATACATCCCCCGAGGAATGCCCTTGCCCTTGACGGTGACGGTCACCAGCCCATTCTGGAATGGACCTATCTCCACAGCGGCCTGTGGGGTCGGTGCCGCCTCACCGCGGCGACGCAGTCCCCCACTGGCGGTCACCGGACCGGCCACGGCCAACTCAACGGGGAGTGTGAAGCCCTCCGCGGTGACCGGAGGTGGCGGATACCACCGGGGCGTGTCGCTGTCGATCAGCCACAACTTCGCCATATTCCCCCAGTACCAGAGGAACCGGCCTGTCGTCCTCGCGAGGCGAAGCGAGCACTCGACGCCCTCCTTGAGGAGGTCAACGTCTTCGGTCTCGTCGCCGAGGCGGTCGAAGATGCTCACCAGAGCCGAAGCGTGCTCCTCCAAGGCGTCCGCTAGGGACCCTGCCGGGTCTAGAGACTTGTCGATTTCGGTGCTCGTGTCGGCATGGGCATCGGTCATCACTTCGGCGGGTCTTCGGGAGCCTCCGGGGCGAGATCGTCCAGCAGCTCGCGGGTGCGAGCCCAGGCTCCGGCGGCATACTTGAGAGCCGACTCCACGATCCCGGCTCCGGCCGCGGTGACGTCTTTGCTCCCGAACTCCGGGTCTCCGATCTTGTTGAAGAGCGCCGCCACGTGACCCGCTTGCTCTCCAACTCCGTCCTTCGCGTGGGTTGCCACGTTCCTCGTGTATCTCTGCAGTTTCGTCCATGTCTTTTCAGTGTCGGTCATGGGCTCCCTCCGGCTGGTGCGCGGCACTGTGCCATCGCTCTCATCATGTCGATCCATCCAAACTCGCACAGAAACGTGAAGGGGACGTCGTCGAGGCCGACAAACGAGAGCGTCTTCTCCGACGTGACCACCACCTTCGTTTGGTCGGTTGGGTGTTTCTCCGCCAAGAGGTAGCCGTGATCGACGTCGATCTTGCCGTCGCCGTGCAGGCCGGGAGCGAGATCGAACTCCATTCCGACCGAGTCCGCGCCTACGAAGTACCGGGTGGCCAATGATGTTCTGACGGTGAGAAACCCGTCGATTCCAACCAACTCCTCGAATGTGGCCCGATAGGCCTTGCCGTTGACGTTGTCCGGCATTGCCAGCGAAGCCTTCGAGCCCTGAAGCGTCATGGCGATGAAGAACCAACTGCAGGCCGGCCAGTTCTGCGGGTCCGTCGGGTATCGCATCTCTTCGATCTTCGCCACCATCTCGAACCTGCCGTAGATCTTGGTCGCGTGGCCGCCTTGAACCAGCTCCCCAGCGCACACGGGCTCATCGAGCATCGACTCATGAGCGATGAGGTCCTGACTGACGGCGTATTCGGCGAACCGGGTGTTGGCAGATCGCTGGGCAGAGCTGCCCCGGTCGTGCTCGCCCCGCGGAACATGATCCGCGTCGCCGTCCTCGAACGCTCTCCTGCCGCCCGCCCAGCCGAGTCGGTCCGCCGCTTCCAGGAGCATTTCGGGACGTCCGGGCGCCGCGACTTGGCCAAGACGCTCGAGGTGGCGCTTGGTCAACCCGATTCGGTGCGCGTCCCTGATCAGCTCGAGAGCTGTCGCGTTCCGCTGAACGTGGCCCTCGGGCAACTCGGAGAGATGCTCGATGGCCTGCCCGGCAGCTTCTTCGATCGGAAGGAACTCGGCTCCGAAGCGATCCCGCAGGCTGGCCCGAAGGGTCTCCCACTCGGCGCCGTGCTTGGGTGCCCGGAGGCTGAGGATCGCATGACTTGACAACGTATCCTCCGGCTGTGCGGCAACCCGGCCAACCCTAGACCGAGTGTCTCCTCCATGAACCAATTTCGCCAGCGAGACTCGTACTACGAGGTCGGATCCGTGGGTCGCGCCATGGACCTGCTCGAGGAGTCCACGTCAGTCCAGTTCGAGGCCGTGATCGAGTTGGCAGGCCACATCGAGCCCGATCGAATGAGAAGGGCGTGGTCAAGACTCAGAGACCTTCACCCGCTGTTGAGAGCCACGCGCACGAGTGATGGGTGGGAGCCGTCGGCCACCTCGGGTCCCGTCGAGTTCGCCATGGCGAAAAGCGACGCTGGCCACACGCTAAGGCTCACATGTGACCACGTCGCGTTCGACGGTCTTGGGAGCCTGATGTTGTTGGGGGATCTTCGCTCCCTCTACACGAGCGACTCTGAGCCGGCTCCCGACTGGTCGGCTCGTAACTTCGAGGATGCCCAGCCCACGACTGGATCCAGGCTCGACATGGCCGCGGCGACGCGGGCCGCTTTTCGCTGGCAACGCGCACCGGTGTCCACTCACCGCGACCCGGCCCGGGAGATCCCACACCAGCCATCGGAGAGTCACTACGTCATGGAGCTCGGAGGTCTGCTCGCGGAGATGACTGAGGTGCGAAGGCGTCTCGGGTGGTCGACTGACGCTCTTCTCGTGGGAGTCCTCGAGCAAGCCTGGACCGAGGTCTTCGGGCCTCCCGCAGAGAGGTCCGTCTGGATGGTGGCCCAGGACTTTCGTCCCGACCTGGGCCTCACGCGTGGTCTGGGCAACTTGTCTTTGATCGACACGGTGGCGGCCGCCGGCTCGGTCTCGGCCACGGCCGCGTCGGTGACGGCCCAACTGAGCAGACAGCGCTCCGATCTCTTGCGAGGAGCCCTGCTCGGCGCCCGGTTCGGGTCGGTCGGCCGGCAGGTGTTGGAAGCCGCGATGGCCAGGGGCCGGCGCCTCCGATACTTCCGGTCGCTGAGCAACGTCGGCCAACTCGGCGACACGCTGGACGAGTGGGGCACTGCCCGGGCAGCGAGGGTCTACTTCGTGGGGCCGATGGCACACCCGCCCTACTCGTCTTTCATCGCGGCAGGCAGGGGCGACTCGGTGCTTGTGACCGTGCGCACCTCGAGCTCCTGGCTCAGCGACGACCATGCTCGAGACTTGGAGGCCGCCGCCATCGATGCGTCCTCAGCCCGCTAGGTCTCCGACAGGACCTTCTCCATGATTGCGTCATCGATGTCGTAGTTGGCAAAAACGGCCTGGACGTCGTCGAGATCGTCCAGTGAGTCGATGAGCCTGAGCAGCTTCTTGGCCTCGGATTCGCCAACCGGAACAGTGTTGGATGGCAGCTGGGTGATGTCGGCGGAGTCAACGGCCAGTCCGCCTGCAACCAACGCTTCCCTCACGGACCGCATCTCGGATGGATCGGTTATGACTTCGTACAACCCCGACCCGCCGTCTCGCACGTCCTCAGCCCCGGCGTCGAGTGCTGCCAGCATGAGCTCGTCCTCGTCGCCGCCGGCGAGGATCATCCCCTTCTGGCTGAACAGATACCCGACCGACCCGGGCTCGCCCAGATTCCCGTTGTGGCGTGTGAACGCGGATCGGACGTCTGATGCCGCCCGGTTCCGGTTGTCCGTGAGCACCTGGACGTAGAGGGCCACCCCACCCGGGCCGTAGCCTTCGTAGAACATCTCCTCGTAGATGGCTCCCTCGACCTCCCCGGTTCCCCGCTTGATCGCACGGTCGATGTTGTCGTTGGGCATCGAAGCCGCCTTCGCCTTTTCCACCGCGGTCGCGAGAGTCGGGTTGAATTCGGGGTTGCCCCCGCCCTCGCGAGCAGCGACCTCGATGGCCTTGGCCAGCTTCCCGAACAGCTTGCCGCGTTTGGCGTCCTGCCGCTCCTTGCGGTGCTTGATGTTTGCCCATTTGGAGTGACCCGCCACCACAACCCCCTAGATCAACTCGAGAAACATGTGATGGACCCGCTCATCCCCGGTCAACTCGGGGTGGAACGACGATGCGAGGATCCGATCCTGACGGACCATCACCGGATGCTCACCGACCGAAGCCAGCACGTGTACGTCGGACCCGACTTTCTCGATCCACGGAGCACGAATGAAAACCGCAGGGAACGGGTCTGCCAGGCCCTCCACGTCGACCTGTGCCTCGAACGACTCGTTCTGCCTCCCGAACGCGTTCCGTTTCACAACGACGTCGAGGGCTCCGATCAGCGGCTGGTCACCCTCTGTGATCGCCCCCGAGAGGAGGATCATCCCCGCACAGGTCCCATAGACCGGGAGGCCGGCGTCGATCGAATGCCGGAGCGGTTCGAGCAGCCCGAACCGAACTGCCATTTTGCCTATCGTCGTCGACTCCCCGCCCGGGATGATCAAGCCGGCTATCCCATCGAGTTGCTCCGGTCTTTTCACCTCGACGGTGGACACGCCTATCGAGGCAAGGATCCGAAGATGCTCCCGGACGTCGCCCTGCAAGCCGAGGACGCCCACCCGGGTCATCTCACCATCCTCGGCCCGCCATGCGCTCGGTCTCCCCGAGCGTCCCGATCTCGAGGCCCGGCATGGCAGTGCCCAGCCCTCGGGAGACCTTCGCGACGACTTCCGGCTCGTTCCAGAACGTGGTCGCTTCCACAATGGCCCGGGCGTAGCCCTTTGGATCGGAGCTCTTGAAGATCCCCGAACCGACGAACACACCGTCGACACCGAGGCCCATCATCAGGGCGGCATCGGCTGGTGTGGCGATCCCGCCCGCAGCGAAGTTCACCACGGGAAGCATCCCCGTCTGCCCGACTTCCTTGACGAGGTCGTACGGTGCGCCGAGGTCGCGCGAAGCCGACATCAGCTGGGCCTCGTCCAGGGTGGAGACGGCCTTGATCTCATTCGTGACCCTGCGCATGTGCCTCACCGCCTCCACGACGTTCCCGGTACCGGCCTCCCCCTTCGTGCGGATCATCGCGGCCCCTTCACCGATGCGGCGCAGTGCCTCCCCAAGGTTTCGAGCGCCGCACACGAAAGGCGTCGTGAAGGCCCACTTGTCCACATGGTGCTCTTCATCGGCCGGAGTGAGGACCTCGGACTCGTCGATGTAATCGACACCCAGCGATTGGAGGACGGCTGCCTCGGCGAAGTGGCCGATACGGCACTTGGCCATGACGGGAATCGTCACTGCGCTCTTGATCTCCTCGATCTTCGTCGGGTCGGACATCCTCGCAACCCCGCCGTCCTTGCGAATGTCGGCCGGCACCCGCTCCAGGGCCATTACGGCGACGGCGCCCGCATCTTCGGCGATCCTGGCCTGGTCGGCGTCGACCACATCCATGATCACACCGCCCTTGAGCATCTCGGCCAAGCCTCTCTTGACCCTGTCTGTGCCGGTTTCCACGCTGAAATCTCCTCCGAGGTTCGGAGGTGGAATTGTACCGGGGCCGATTGGCTCCGTTACGAGACCGCTTCCCCGTACACGCTTCTGTACCGGGCGGCGATCACGGACCAGTCGTACCTCGTCGCCCGGGCGACGCCCGCCGCGGAAAGGTTGGAGCGGGTTCTCTCGTCCTCGAGAAGGCCGATAACGGCAGCCGCGAGCGCCTCGGCGTCGCCTGCCGGGAAGTAGAGGGCCGCGTCTCCTCCGACGTCGACAAACGCCCGGAGGTCCGATGCCACCACCGCCGCGCCGGCGGCCATCGCCTCGATCACGATGATCCCGAACGACTCACTGCCCGTGTTCGGAGCCACGTAGACCGCCGCGCTCCTCAAAACCCGCGCCTTGGTCTCGTCGTCCACGATCCCCAACCACTCGACCCCGATTCCTCCCCGGTCCGAACCCATGACGGTCAGCCGGGCATCGGGGACCGCGTCCACGACGACGGGCCATGCCTCGAGGAGCACGCCGAGGCCCTTCCTCGGCTCGTCACGGCCCAGGAACACGACTCTCTTCCCGCGGTCGCCGTCGGTCGGCTCGAACGCAGCGGTGTCGAGACCGTTGGGGATGATCACCGGGTCCAACCCCTTTGGGAGGGCGGCGGCGGCGGTCTTCGACACCGCCGTGACCGCTCGGACTTGGCTGCCGAGCAGGTTACGGCTCAGGCCTCCCAGCAGGTTGTAGAACCGCCGTCCGATGCCCGTAGCTGCCGCATGGAAAGTAGCCACCACCGGAGGCCCGGCGCGCAGTGCCGAGAGCCCGACTGTTGGCATGAACGGCTCGTGGACGTGCAGCACGTCGACTTCCCCGGCGGCAGAGCGAATCACTCTCCCCACCCTTGGGTTGACTGAGATCGGCGCTACCGAACCATTGGCCGGGACTCCAACGGTCGGCCCGAGGTCCCACCCGGGTACGCCCGCGGGCAGGCCGGGGCCAAACACGACCACATCGTCGTCAACGAGGGCACGCCTCAGACCCAGTACCTGGGACTGCACCCCGCCCGGCTTGGACAGGTCGTAGGGGCAGACCAGCCCGACCCTCAAGACGTCTCCCGGTCGGAAGGCCAGTTGGGCACGACCACGTGCCACTGCACCGGTGCCACGCGAATGATCGATTCGAACTCGCTGGCCAGGGCCTGGGTCATGATCCTCACCTGATCTCCCCTTGGCTCGACGTCGGGCACAGGGATCTCGGGTTTGATCACGACCCTGTAGCCGCCGTCCTCGAAATAGGTGCCCACGGGAAAGAGAGGGGCGCCCGTCCTTATCGCGAGAGTGGCAGGTCCCGGGGGGAGGGTCGTCTTCTCTCCGAAGAAGTCGACTTCGACCCCCTTCCCTTTCAGGTCCCGGTCAGAAGGCAGCGCCACCGCCTTGTTGTCGGCAAGGGCCGCCTCGAGCTTTCTCATCACCTCGACGCGACCCGTCGCCAGGACGATCTCGATTCCACACTCGGCGCGCATGGATGTGAACCAGTCGGTGATTCTGCGGTTGGCGAGCACCTCGGCCACTGCAACCACGGGCACTCCCTCACGGTCGGCGACCGGCGCTGCCACTTCCCAATTCCCCATGTGGGGAAGGGCATAGATCATCCCGCGACCACGGTCGCGCGCCTCGATGATGCGCTCCAGCCCATCGACGACCGTCTCATCGAGCATCTCGGGGATCCGGCGAGCCCGGATCCACAGAGCCTCGGCGAAGTATCGCCCGTAGGACTCCATCACAGGGAGGGACTGGCCCTCCCCCTCGGTGCCCATGACCCGTCGCATGTGACGGCCGGCCATTTCGCTCCGTCTCCCGTCGAAGCGATGCCAGACTCGGCCACTGAGGCTCCCGAGCGAGCGGACGACGCCCTTTGGGAGAAGCCCAACCAGCCCGGCCCCGGCCCTGAGGCCGAGATAGGCGAGCAACCCTTTCACGTGATCGAGCGATATGTCCGGGCGAACCGGGTGAACGCCGTCAGCCAAACCAGGATGACGAAGATCCACAGCATCGGCTCGACGTAGTCCGGAAACAGAATGAGCCCGGTGCAGAACAAGATGAGCCGTTCGGCACGACCCATCAGCCCTCCCTTGCCGTCGTAGCCTTCGGCTTCGGCCTTGGCCCTCATGTAGGGGACGAGGAGAGCGCCACCGACGGCCAAAACGATCACGAGCAGCTCGCGGGGATGACCGGCGCGGGCGAATGCCAGCCCTGCGAACGCCGCGTTCTCGCCCAAACGATCAAAGGCTGCATCGAGGAACGCCCCCCTCGCCGAGACGCTGTCGGTGACCCTGGCAACTGCCCCGTCGAGGCCGTCGAGGAGCGAGCCGACGGCGACGATCACGGCTCCCACGGCTAGCCGACCTGTGCCTATCACCACCGAGCCGGTGATGACCACAGCCAGACCCAGCACCGTCATCGCCGTTGGCGTCATGCCGATGGCCGCCAGGCCCCTGCCCATCACATCGAGGTACCGGGTCAGGTGCGGACGGACCCGCTGGTCGATCACCCCTGGGAAAGTAGCACCTGGGCTGGTTTCGACCGAAACGTTGAGGGTTAGGATCGGGCTTCCCTTTCGCCATACGGAGGTCAAGTGATTCCAGAGAAAGTTCGCAACATCGCCCTGGTAGGCCATGGCGGGAGCGGCAAGACCACCCTCGCCGAGGCGATGCTCTTCGTAGGAGGCGCCATCAGCCGCATGGGAAGGGTGGAGCAGGGGACGACGGTCTTCGACCACGATCCGGAGGAGATCGACCGGGAGATCTCGCTGGGGCTTTCGGTTGCGACCGTCGACTGGAAAGGAACCAGGGTCAACATCATCGACACGCCCGGGTCGAGCGACTTCGTCGGTGATGCCCGATCGGGCCTCAGGGCCGCAGATCTGGCCCTGTTCTGCGTCTCGGGCGTCGATGGCGTCGAAGTGCAGACCGAGCAGTTGTGGAAAGCAGCGGGTGAAGAGGGCATCCCCCGCGCCGTCGTCGTGACCAAGCTCGACCGCGAGCGAGCGTCGTTCCAGCGGGTCATCGACGAGCTCCGTGGCGCCTTTGGCAAGGCAATCGCCCCCATTCAGGCTCCCATCGGCCAGGAGCACGACTTCAGGGGGCTGGTCAGAGTCGCTACCGAGCGTGCCTACGAGTATGCGGACGGGTCCAAGACCGGCAAGCAGATCGACCTTCCCGATGAGGTCGGGGACCGGGTCCACGACGCACACACCAGCCTGATCGAGACGGTCGTCGAAACCGACGACGAGATGATGGAGGCCTATTTCGAGGGCAAGGAGCCGAGTCGCGACCAGGTCGTGGCCACGATTCACTCCGGGATCCTCAGCGGCGACATCGACCCGGTGCTCATCACTTCGGCCGAGAAGCTGATCGGGATCGACACCCTCCTCGAATTCGTGGCCGACTACGGCCCCAACCCTCTCGAACGGGCGATTCCCCCCCTTTCCGACGGTGACTCTCCGGAGCCGTCGGGCGATGGCCCATTCCTGGCGTATGTCTTCAAGACGATCTCTGACCCGTTCGTGGGCAGGATCTCCCTATTCCGCATCTTCTCCGGGACCGCCAAGGCCGACCAGGAGCTCGAGATCGCCCGAGGAGGTCGGGTTCGCCTCCACAATCTCTTCAAACTCCAAGGCAAGGAGCATCACGACGTCTCGGAGCTGCCCGTGGGAGGGATTGGAGCGGTCGCCAAGGTCGAGGGCCTCCATCCAGGTGACACGATCCGCTCGCAGGGCCTGACGGCCGTCATCGAGCCGATCGCATATCCACGCCCCGTGGCGGAGCTCGCCATAGTTCCCCGCTCCCACCACGACGAGGAGAAGCTCTCGACAGCACTCCACAGGATCGAGGAGAGCGACCCCACCATCAAGGTCGAGAGGCGACCGGAGACCGGGGAGACGATTCTCGCAGGGCTCGGCGACACCCATCTAGACGTGACCCTCGCCCGTATCCAGCGCATGTTCGGGGTCGAGATCGACGCCTCCTTGCCAAAGATCCCCTACCGGGAGACGATCACCGGCTCTGCGGAAGCGGAAGGCAAGCACAAGAAGCAGACCGGCGGGAGGGGCCAGTTCGGGGTCGCCAAGGTCAGGTTCGCGCCAAAGCCGAGGGGCAGCGGGTATGAGTTCATCGACTCCATCAAGGGCGGTGCCATACCGCGCGGGTTCATCCCCGCCGTCAACAAGGGGATCCAGGAGGCTCTCGAGCGCGGTCCGCTGGCCAATTACCCGGTCATCGACGTCTCCGCCGAGGTCTTCGATGGCAAGTACCACTCGGTCGACTCCGACGAGATGTCGTTCCGCATGGCGGGCATCCAGGCATTTCGAGCAGCGTCGAGCCAGCTTCGGCCCGTCTTGCTGGAACCCGTCATGAAGGTCGTGGTCACGGTCCCCGAGGAGCACCTTGGAGATGTCATGGGTGACATAAACTCGAAACGGGGCCGGGTTCTGGGCATGGAAGGCGACGGCAGCCTGAGATCGGTGGCGGCCGAGGTGCCGATGTCGGAGATGCAGCAATATCCAGCCGAGTTGCGATCGATCACCTCGGGACGCGGTACCTTCGACGTCGAGTTCGACCATTACGCCGAAGTACCGCACAGCGAGGCGCAGAATGTGATCGCAGCTTCGAGGTCCGAAGACGACTAGCAAAGAGGAGCCAAATGCCTGACGGCGTGTTCCGCTACGGCGACGAAGAGATTGTCCTGCCCGCCCAAGAGGGGACCGAAGGAGAGGTCGGGATCGACATCGGAAGCCTGCGCTCAACCCTCGGGCTGGTGACGGTTGACCGCGGCTTCGGCAATACAGCCGAAGGTCTCTCCAATATCACTTTCATCAACGGGGAGGAGGGAATCCTCCGGTACCGCGGATACCCGATCGAGCAATTGGCCGATCAAGCTTCCTTCCTCGAGGTCGCCTACTTGCTCCAATACGGCGAGCTGCCCACCCGGGACGAGCTGAGTGACTACGAGACTTCGATCACCAAGCACACCTTGCTGCGTGAGGACGTAAAGCACCTGTTCGAGGCGTTCCCGCACTCCGCCCACCCGATGCAGATACTGGCCTCGGCGGTCTCCGCACTCGCCACCTACTACCCGGACGCCCTGGACCCCCTCAACGAGGAGTCGGTCGACATCAGCTCCCGGCGCCTGATCGCCAAGACCCCCACGATGATCGCCTGGTCCTACAAGTACAGGGTCCACCAGCCGTACGTCTACCCCGACAACGACCTGGAATACGCATCCAACTTCTTGAAGATGATGTTCTCGGTGCCGGCCGAGGAGTACATCGCCGAGCCCGTCATCGCCAAGGCGTTGAACATGCTTCTGATCCTCCACGCCGATCACGGGCAGAACTGCTCCTCGTCGGCTGTCCGTCTCGTCGGCTCCGGCCAGGCCAACATCTTCTCGTCGGTCTCGGCAGGAATCCACGCCCTGTCGGGGCCCCTTCACGGTGGTGCGAATCAGGCGGTGCTCGAGATGCTCGGACGGATAGTCGAGAGCGGGGACAGCATCGAAACGATTGTCAAGAGGGCGAAAGACAAGGACGACCCGTTCCGGCTGATGGGCTTCGGCCACCGGGTCTACAAGAACTTCGACCCGAGGGCGCGGATCATCAAGACGGCCGCCGAGGACGTCCTCGAGAAACTCGGAGTGGACGACCCGCTTCTCGACCTGGCCCGGCAGTTGGAGGAGGTCGCTCTCTCCGACGACTACTTCGTGGACCGCAAGCTTTACCCCAACGTGGACTTCTACTCGGGGATCATCTATCGGGCCATCGGCTTTCCCGTCGACATGTTCACCGTGTTGTTCGCGCTAGGGCGTCTGCCTGGCTGGATCGCCCAGTGGCGAGAGCTTTCGGCCGACCCCCGCACCCGGATCTTCCGGCCCCGCCAGCTCTACACCGGCCCCCAAATCCGGGACTACGTCCCGATCGACCAACGCTGACCGCAAACCTAAGGCTGAGGGGACCAAATACTGTCCCTAGAGCGTTTCAAAGCGGTCAAATCGCCTCTATCGCCTCCGAATAGACCTCCAACACCTCGCCCGCGAGGGCATCGACCACGACTAGGGCACGCTCGTCCGGAGGCTCCGTGGCGGCGTAGAGGATCACAGCCCAACGCGGCTTGGACCGCCAACCGTGAAACCGGACAGCGGCGGACGCATGGCCCACCGGGAAGTCCACTGCTCCTCCGGCGATGTGGAGAGCGTCGTGCTCATCGATCCTCAACGGCCAGGCCGAGACGAATTGCCAGACCCCGATCGATGCGAAACCTACCGCGACCGCCCATCCGTGGGGAATGGTCACCCAGGCGACCACACCCAAAGCCAGCGAAACCCATCCGGCCAGCCGGCGCCGCTCGGGCGAAGGAAACTTGTAGGCGCCCATCACGTTCGAGTCGAGCTCCTCTTCGATCGCGATCTCGTCCGCGAGGTCACGATCGATGTGAATCCCTTCGCGGTCGACCCTTCTCTCGTCGGTCACTCCGACGGGACCTTTGCCATCTCCACCAGCCGGTTGGTCGCCTCGATCAAGGGAACTCCCCTGGTGTCTCGCTCCTCGCCGTAGAGCCGCAAGCCGACCGTCGCATTGGCTACGTCATCGTCTCCGACGACGATCACAGCCGGGTGCTTTTGGGTGAGCGCAAAGCGAATCTTGTCTCCGACGGTGTCGCTGGACTTGTCGACCACAGCTCGCAACGCGGAGTCGGCCAATCGGGAAGCGACTTGATCTGCGTACTCGACGTGCCGGTCGGCAACCGGGATGATCGACACCTGGACCGGGGCGAGCCACATGGGAAAGGCTCCGGCGTAGTGCTCGACGAGAACGCCGGTGAACCGCTCGATCGAACCTGCCTTGGCGCAATGGATCATGTAGGGCCGCTCGCTGACATTGCCGGGAGCGGTGTACTCGAGCTCGAAGCGATCGGGAAGCGTGAAGTCCAGTTGGATCGTCGAAAGCTGCCAGCGACGCCCAATCGCATCCTTGACGTGCACGTCGATCTTTGGCCCGTAGAACGCTCCCTCGCCCTCAGCCACTCGATACGGGATCCCCGACTCCTCGAGGGTCTCCGCCAGGTATCGCTGGCTGACCTCCCAGCGCTCCGCCTCGCCAACCGACTTCTCAGGTTTGGTGGACAGGTCCGCCTCGAACTCGGTGAATCCGAAGTCCTTGAGCCAGGTCAGGACGAAGTCGAGATGCAGCTTCAACTCGTCCTTGAGCTGTTCCTCGGTGCAAAAGGTGTGGGAGTCGTCCTGGGTGAACCCGCGGGCGCGAAGAAGACCATGGACAACACCGGACTTCTCATAGCGATAGACGCCTCCCAACTCCCCCAGACGCATGGGGAGGTCGCGGTAAGAGCGCCCGCTGCTCTTGTAGATGAGAACATGGGCCGGGCAGTTCATCGGCTTGACCCGGTACTCCGGGTCGTCACCGTGCTGCATGCCGGCATACATGTTCTCTGCGAAGTAGTCCAGATGGCCCGACGTCTGCCACAACTCCGATCTGGCGATGTGGGGGCTGAACGCGAACTCGAAGCCGAACCTCTCGTGCAGGACCCTGCTGTGATCCTCCATCACCTTGCGCAGCATCCCTCCCTTGGGATGCCATACGGCTAGACCTGACCCCAGCTCGGGAGGGAAGGAGTAGAGGTCCAGTTCGGGGCCGAGTCGCCGATGGTCCCTCTTCTCGGCTTCCGCACGTCTGGCGAGGTAGGCATCGAGGTCCTTCTTGGAAGCCCATGCCGTCCCGTAGATCCGCTGTAGCTGCTCCCGGGTCTCGTCCCCTCGCCAGTAGGCCCCAGCCGTCCGCAGCAGCTTGAACGCTGGAATCCGACCGGTCGAAGGCACATGCGGGCCACGACACAGATCGATGAAGTCCAGGTTCTTGTAGGCGGTCACCTCACCATCCCCCGAGACCTCACTCGGCTCGACGTTCTCGATGATCTCCACCTTGAACTTGTGCTCAGAAAACAGGGCCAACGCCTCGTCGAGGCCCATCGAAACCCTCTCGAAGGGCTGGTCCTGAGAGATGATCTCGCTCATCCTCGCTTCGACTGCCTCGATGTCTTCCGGCGTGAACGGGTGGTCGACCTCGAAGTCGTAGTAGAAGCCGTCCTCGATGGGAGGCCCGATGGCGAACGTGGATCTCTCGAAGAGGTCCAGAACCGCCTGGGCCATCACATGCGCCGCGGAGTGACGAAGGACATGGAGCCCGTCCTCGGAATCGAGGGTGATGACCGAGAAGTCGCCGCCTTCCTCGATAGGAGACGACAGGTCGAGTTGCCGGTCGCCGATCCTGACGGCGACGGCTGCCCTCGCCAGGCCCGGGCCGATTGACTCGGCCACCTCGAGTCCGGTCACGCCGGATGGGTGCTGAAAGACTTGCCCGTCTGGATATGTCAGATCTACCGGCACTTGGTTTCTCGCTAGCCTGAGGCGGCAGCGTAACCCGGCGGGCGCCGGTAGACGGCGCCACGCTCAGAGCGAGGGAATAGCGGGCAATGACCGCAAGGGGACTGGCAGAAGGGCTGTACCCGGACGCATCGGTCCGCGAGTTGTCTGCCGGGGCGAACCGCGTCTTCCGAGTCGTGGAAGGCGACGGGTCGACTTCCATCTTGAAGGTCTATCCGGTCGCCTCGCGCGAGAAGCGC
>JBFFIL010000002.1:0-19698 GCA_041556535.1 Acidimicrobiia bacterium
AGGAGGCATTCTCAAATGATGCTGAAACGATTCGATCCCTTCTTCGACTTCGAATTCCCGACGTCGTTCCAGTCCCGTAGCCGGTTTCTCGAGGCCGATGTCTACGTCCGCGGCGACATCTACTACATAGAGATCGATGCCCCCGGCGTCAGTCTCGAAGACATCGACGTCGAAGTGGAGCGCAATCATCTCACCGTGTCCGTCGAGAGACGCGAGATGGCGGACAACGAACGGACCGAGGTCGTGCGCGGTAGGGCAATGGGGAGATTCTCACGCCGCTTCTATCTGAGCGAGTCACTCGATGGCTCGTCGGTCGAGGCAGGCTACGAGAACGGCATCCTCACCCTGTCCATACCGGTCACCGAGAAGGCAAAGGCCCGCAAGATCGAGATTCAGGCGGGAGCGGCAGAGCTCGAAGCCTGAAGCCTCTCCTCCTCCTCCCACGCAGAAGCCCCCGGCTTTGCCCGGGGGCTTCTGTCGCTGGTCCGACTATCCGGATTAGGCCCTCCCTGGCCGTGGTTCCCCGGTAGGTGAGGAATGCTCTCACCGCGGTGGTTCTGGGGGTCATGGCGATTGGCGCGATATGGGTCATCGCCACGAACCTCGGGTCTCCGACCGAGATCGGGCCCATCGAGCTCACGGACGGCGTCTACGACCCGGTCAGAGCCGGGGAGCCCACACCGGACGGCTACCGCCAGCTGCTGCCACGCGATGCAATTCGTCCCGTGTACAACCCGACGTTCAAGGATGCCGCTTCGACGGACTGGGCCGACGACGCACTCGTGATCGGGGTCGAGCTCGACGGAGAGGCGAAGGCTTATCCGGTGAGTTTCCTCAATCGTCGCGAGATGGTCATCGACTGGATCGGCGGCACTCCGATCCTCGTCTCGTGGTGACCGCTTTGCGCAACGGCGATGGTCCATCGCCGCGATCTGAACGGGGAGGTTCTGATGTTCGGCAACCAGGGCGCGCTCTGGGGCAACGCCATGACCTGGTGGGATCACGACACAGGCACCGTTTGGAGCCAGCCACTCGGTGAAGCGATCGTGGGCCCCCGCAAAGGGGCTCGTCTGGAACTGATACCGGTTCAGTTGTCCTCGTGGGCCACGTGGCGAGAGGCCCATCCGGAGACCTTCGCGCTGGACGCACCGGCGCACGAGTCAGGCTTCCGGCTGGCTTCGATGGCCATCGTCGTCGACTTCGGTAAGGAGGTCGGCGTCTACCCGGTTGGGGATCTCCGCGACACAGGCCCCGCCAACGACATCATCGCGGGTGTGCAGATCGCCGTCGTCCTGGACCCGGACACAGTGGATGCCTGGTCCGTCTTCTCTCCGGTGGCAGGAGGGCTGAGCCTGACTCTCGTGGATCGGGACGGCGTCTTGGCCGACGTGGAGACAGGGACTTTGTGGGACGTCCAGTCGGGCTTGGGCCTGGAGGGTCCGCTCGCAGGGGAAGTGCTCTCGAAGCTTCCCAGCTTCACGTCTTTTCTCTCGGACGCCCGGACCTTCTGGCCCGATGCCAGGTACTGGGGCGAATGAGAGCGTTTGCTGCGGTCTTCGACCAAAATGCCGCTCATGCCTGAGGAGAAGCGCCAATTACCGCCGTGGCTTCTTGGCCTCCTCATCGCCATCGCTGTCTTCGGCATCGGCCTCCTGGTTGCCGCCGCGCTCGGCTTCGGGGACGACCCGGTGCTCGACCCTGACTCGACGGGTGCAATCCAGCTGCTGATCGGCCTGTGACCCAGGCGGCCGGCCCGGGGCGCTCCAGGCGCCGAGCCCTGGCCATCATCTCGGTGAGCCAACTGATGGCTCTGAGCCTTTGGTTCTCGGCTACCGCCGTGTCTCCTCAGTTGCGATCCCTCTGGCAGCTGTCCACGACGGAAGAGGCGGGCCTGACCCTGGCGATCCAACTCGGCTTCGTCGTCGGCGCCCTCGTGTCAGCGGTATTGAATCTGGCGGATGTCGTGCCCAGCCGGACTCTGTTCTTGGCAAGCTCTTTTGGGGGGGCGCTCGCCAACCTCGGGCTCCTGGCTGTCGACGAGTCGACGGTGTCACTTGCTCTCGCTCTTCGCTTCCTGACCGGAGCGTTCCTTGCCGGCGTCTACCCCGCAGGCCTGAAAGTCGTCTCGGGATGGTTCAAAGAGGGCCGGGGCATGGCGCTCGGAGTCCTCGTCGGGGCGTTGACCGTCGGATCGGCCTCGCCCCACCTGGTCCGCGGCCTCGGTCTCGAGTGGGAAGGCGTCATCGTGTCTGCCTCCGCTCTCACCTTCCTTGCGGCCGGGATGATGCACCGCGTCGGTGACGGGCCTCACGAGGTGCCGACACAGCGGTTCAGGTTGAGTCAGGTCGCAGTGGTGGTGCGCAATCGAGGCGTGCGTCTCGCCACGTTCGGGTATCTGGGGCACATGTGGGAGCTGTACGCGATGTGGACGTGGACCGCGGCGTTCCTCGCCGCCTCAGCCGCAGAGACGCCCGGCGGATACGGCCCGATATCGATCATCACCTTCTTCGTCATAGCCGTTGGTGGTCTCGGGTCTTGGTGGGCCGGCTCGCTTGCCGATCGATACGGCAGGACCCGGGTGGCCGGTGGCGCCATGGTTGTCTCGGGCACCTGCGCGCTCCTCACTCCGCTGGTCTTCGGCGCGCCCGCCCTGTTGGTGGTCCCGGTCATGCTCATATGGGGGCTCAGCGTCGTCGCCGACAGCGCTCAATTCTCGACGATGGTCACCGAGACCGCCGAGGACGAGGTGAGGGGCACCGCATTGACCATGCAGACCGCCGTCGGCTTCCTCCTCACCATGGTGACGATCAGATGGGTGCCCGCGCTGGCCGACGGCCTCGGGTGGCAGTGGGCCTTCCTCGTTCTCGCCCTCGGGCCGGCCATGGGGGTGTGGGCGATGGTGAGGCTGGCCCGCTCTCCTCATGCGGCCCAGCTCGCCGGGGGCCGGGGCTGAGGTCAGCGCGGAAGAAGGCCGAGATGCGGCCGGTTGAGTCACATTGATGACGACCCTCAAATCTGAACAGCAGCATCTCGACTGGCTGGCGCGATCGTTCGGACGCCCCGACTACGCACCCCTGTCGGCTGCCGACGTCGAGCTGATCAGGGATGCAGGCGAACTCATCTCGAAATATCCCGGCACCCATCTGTTCAAGGAGGGCTCTCCGGCCGATGCCGCCTTCCTGGTCGAGCGGGGGGAGGTCGAGGTGTACCGAGGCACGGGCTCGGCGAAGAGGGTCGTGACTCGGGTCGGCTCCGGGTCTGTACTAGGTGACATAGCGATGTTCGGGGACACTCCTTACATCTCCTCGGCCAAGGCGGTCGACCGGGTGCGAGCCTTTCGCTTCGAGCGGGAGAAGCTCCTTCCCAAGTTGACGAGGCACCCGGCGGTTTGTCTGCGCTGGCTGGTTGCGGGGCTGCGGCAGTTGGAAGGCACGCAGCGGCGCGTCATAAGGCTGATGCACAAGACGGTGTTGTCCCAGGTCGCCGATCTGCTCGCCGAGGAGGGGGAGCGGAGGTCCGAGGTCGGGCTCTCTCAGGCAACGATTGCAGCCTTGCTCGGGGTGAGCCGTCAGTCCGTCAACGAGGCTTTGGGCCGCCTGAGAGCCCAGGGCGCGGTCGAGACGGGATACCGCAACATTCGGATAGTCGACCGGGATCACCTGACCCGAGTGGCGGCGTCCTGACCCGGTTGCCCTTGACCTCGATCGCGTTTCTGCGATAGAGTGTTCCTGAGTCCAAAAGGACAGGGTCGGCTCCGGCGTCAATGCCGAGTGGCTGGTTCGACAACCGAAAGTTTCTTTTGGGGCATGCTTGCGCGTCTGTTAGCATGTCCTTTCTTGCGTCACTCCCAACTGCCACACCTCAAGGAGGATCCCCTTGGCCCTGCGCGTGTCTGAGCGCTTTTCCTTTGGAAAAATCCCCGAAGTCCTGCCTCTTCCCGACCTGCTTGCCGTACAACACGAATCCTTCCGGTGGTTCCTCGACGAGGGTCTGCGCGAGATCTTCAACGAGATAAGCCCCATCGAAGACTTCACCGGCTCGCTCGCCCTCGAATTGACCGACCACAGGTTCGGCGAGCCGCAGATGAGCCTCGAAGAGGCTCGTGAGCGCGACGCCAACTACGCGCAGCCGATGTTCGTGACGGCACGGTTCATGAACAAGGGCACCGGCGAGATCAAGGAGCAGCAGGTCTTCCTGGGCGACTTCCCGATCATGACCGACAAGGGCGTTTTCATAATCAACGGGACCGAGCGAGTCATCGTCTCTCAACTCGTCCGGTCGCCCGGCATCTACTTCGACGTGGCCAAGGACAAGACCTCTGACAAGATGATCTACTCCGGGAAGGTGATCCCGGGACGAGGGGCATGGCTCGAGTTCGACACCGACAAGAAGGACACGATCGGAGTACGGGTCGACCGCAAGCGCCGCCAGTACGTGAGCGCATTCCTCAAAGCGCTCGGCATTGCCGAGACAGACGAAGAGATCCTCGAGATGTTCGGGGGGTCCCAGTCGATCAAGAACACCATCGAGAAGGACACCGCGGCCGACAAGGAGGAGGCGCTGCTCGACCTCTACCGGAAGCTGAGGCCCGGAGAGCCAACCACCATCGAGTCGGCGCGTGGCCTGATCCAGACCCTGTTCCGCAACCCAAAGCGGTACGACCTGACCCGTGTCGGCCGTTACAAGATCGCGCAGAAGTTCGAAGAGCAGTCGCCAAAGGACTACCGGGCCGAGGGTCTGCAGATGCTTCGTGACGAGGACATCGTCGATGCCATCAAGTACCTGGTCGCCCTTCACGCCGGGGAGGCCTCGATCACAACCCACAAGGGCGCTGTGGTGCAGGTCGGCACCGACGACATCGACCACTTCGGCAACCGCCGCATCCGCACCGTCGGCGAGCTGGTGCAGAATCAGGTTCGCGTCGGGCTCACCCGGCTGGAGCGAGTCGTCCGCGAGCGGATGACGACCCAGGACCCCGATGCCATCACCCCGCAGAGCCTCATAAACATCAGGCCGGTCACCGCCTCCATCAAGGAGTTCTTCGGGACAAGCCAGCTGAGCCAGTTTATGGATCAGCCCAACCCGCTTGCAGGGCTCACCCATCGCCGTCGCCTCTCCGCTCTCGGCCCGGGAGGGCTGTCCCGTGAGCGCGCCGGGTTCGAGGTGCGCGACGTCCACCCGTCGCACTACGGCCGGATGTGCCCTATCGAGACTCCGGAAGGCCCGAACATCGGTCTGATCGGCTCGCTCGCCTCATATGCGCGGGTCAACGACTTCGGGTTCATCGAGACCCCGTATCGCAAGGTGGAGGCCGGCAAAGTCACAAAGAAGGTCGACTACCTCACCGCTACCGAAGAGGAGCGGTTCGTGATCGCCCAGGCCAACGCGCCACTCAAGGACGACGGCGCCTTCGCCAACCAGCGCGTTCTCGTGAGGCGAGGCGGAGGCGAGGTCGAGTACGTGACACCCAAGAGCGTGGACTACATGGACGTGTCGCCGAAGCAGATCGTCTCGGTGTCCACGTCGCTCATCCCGTTCCTCGAGCACGACGATGCAAACCGAGCCCTGATGGGCTCGAACATGCAGCGCCAGGCGGTTCCCCTCCTCAATGCGGAGGCGCCCCTGGTCGGCACGGGCGTGGAGGCACGCGCGGCGCAGGACTCGGGCGACATGGTGGTCTCCACCGTTGCCGGCGAAGTCGTGGAGGTGACCGGCGATCACATCGTGGTCAAGGAGAAGGGCGCGAACAAGAAGCACACTTTCCCCCTGGACAAGTTCAAGCGCTCCAATCAGGGCACCTGCATGAACCACAAGCCGGTGGTCAAAGAGGGAGACAGCGTGAAGGCGGGGGATGTGCTCGCAGACGGGCCTTCGACCGACGGCGGGGAACTGGCCCTCGGTCGCAACCTGCTGGTGGCATTCATGCCCTGGCAGGGCCACAATTTCGAGGACGCGATCGTCATCAGCGAGCGTCTGGTGAAAGACGACGTTCTCACCTCGATCCACATCGAGGAGCACGAAATCGACGCCCGCGACACCAAGTTGGGCGCCGAAGAGATCACAAGAGACATCCCGAATGTCCCGGAGGAGGTCCTCGCCAACCTCGACGCCGAGGGGATCATCAGGGTGGGAGCCGAAGTCGGCCCGGGCGACTATCTGGTCGGAAAGGTCACTCCCAAGGGCGAGACCGAGTTGACTCCCGAGGAGCGCCTCTTGAGGGCGATCTTCGGTGAGAAGGCCCGTGAAGTCCGTGACACGTCGCTCAAGGTGCCCCACGGCGAGACCGGGAAGGTCATCGCTGTCAAGGTGTTCAAGCGGGCCGAGGACTACGACCTCCAGCCCGGCGTCAACGAGCTGGTTCGAATCTACGTCGCAACCCAGCGCAAGATCTCCGCAGGCGACAAGCTCGCCGGCCGCCACGGGAACAAGGGTGTCATCTCCAAGGTCCTCCCCGAAGAGGAGATGCCCTTCCTAGCGGATGGGACACCGGTCGACATCATCCTCTCGCCGCTCGGAGTCCCTTCCCGAATGAACCTTGGCCAGGTTCTCGAGACCCATCTCGGTTGGGCTGCAGCCCAAGGCTGGGAGCCCTTCAAGGGCGGATCTCCCGCCGCGGTCGGGGCCAAGCCGTGGACACGCACCGCGACCCCTGTCTTCGACGGGGCGCGCGAGGACGAGATCATGCAAGTGATCTCCAGTGCCCACCCCAACCGGGACGGCGACCGCCTTGTCGCCGACGATGGCAAGGCAACGCTCTTCGATGGGCGCTCCGGGGAGCCATTCGATACCGCGGTGACCGTTGGCTACATCTACATGTTGAAGCTGGTTCACCTGGTCGACGAGAAGATTCATGCCCGCTCGACCGGGCCCTACAGCATGATCACCCAGCAGCCGCTCGGTGGGAAGGCGCAGTTCGGTGGTCAGCGCTTCGGCGAGATGGAGGTCTGGGCGCTGGAGGCATACGGAGCCGCCTACGCCCTTCAAGAGCTCCTGACGATCAAGTCCGATGACGTCCAGGGGCGTGTCAAGGTCTACGAGGCGATCGTCAAGGGCGACAACATCCCTGAGCCCGGCATCCCGGAGTCGTTCAGGGTCCTCGTCAAGGAGATGCAGAGCCTATGCCTCAACGTCGAGATGCTATCGGCGGGTGAGGAGGTCGAGCTCCGCGAATTGGAGGAAGAGACGTACCGGTCGGTCGAGACACTCGGCATCGACCTCAGCAGGCCAGAGCGCCCAGATTCGGAATAAGGGGTTCCATTGGCACAGCAGCTATTCGATGAACTGAAGATCAGCCTCGCTTCGAGCGCCCAGATCCGCGCCTGGTCTTATGGCGAGGTGAAGAAGCCGGAGACCATCAACTACCGGACGCTCCGACCCGAGAAGGAAGGTCTCTTCGACGAGCGCATCTTCGGCCCCCAGCGCGACTGGGAGTGCTACTGCGGCAAGTACAAGAGAATTCGCTACAAGGGCATCATCTGCGAGCGGTGCGGCGTCGAGGTCACCCGATCGAAGGTCCGACGCGAGCGCATGGGCCATATCGAGCTCGCGGCGCCGGTGACCCACATCTGGTTCTTCAAAGGTGTTCCAAGCCGGCTCGGCTACCTGCTCGACATGTCACCCAAGGAGCTCGAGAAGGTCATCTACTTCGCCAGCTACATCATCACCTCGGTCAATGACGAGACTCGTCAGAAGGACCTCCCCGAGCTGGAGGGTGCCCTCGGCGATGAGCTCGAGATGGTCAAGTCCGAGTTCGAGGAGTGGCACCAGGTCCGACTCGAAGCGCTCGAGGACGAGCTGGAGCGGATGGAGGAGGGTGGAGCGAAGACCCAGGAGATCAACGCCCGCCGCAAGGAGGTCGAGAAGGAGATCAAGGAGCGCAGTGAGCGGTCCGAGCGAGAGCTCGAATTGATCCGGGAAGCCTTCGACACCTTCCGCACCATGGGGCCCAAGCAGCTGATCGAGTCGGAGCAGCTCTGGCGCGAGATCTACTTCCGCTACGCGGACTACTTCGAAGGAGGCATGGGGGCGGAGGCCGTGAAGTCCCTTCTCACCAATCTCGACCTCGACGCCGAGATGGATCGCCTCGAAGAGCACCTCGAGGGCCGCTCGCAGCAGAGGCGCCAGCGAGCGACGCAGCGAATGAAGGTAGTGAAGCCGTTCTGGGAGGGTCACAACACGCCTGAGGACATGATCCTCGAGACGGTTCCCGTGATCCCGCCCGACCTCCGCCCGATGGTTCAGCTCGACGGTGGGCGCTTCGCCACCTCTGACCTGAACGATCTCTACAGGCGTGTCATCAATCGGAACAACCGCCTCAAGAGACTCCTCGACCTCGGTGCCCCCGAGATCATCGTCAACAACGAGAAGCGAATGCTCCAGGAGGCAGTCGACGCCCTCTTCGACAACGGGCGGCGTGGCCGTGCGGTTACGGGCCCGGGCAACCGCGCACTGAAGTCGCTGTCGGACATGCTCAAGGGCAAGCAGGGCAGGTTCAGGCAGAACCTGCTGGGCAAGCGTGTCGACTACTCGGGCCGCTCGGTGATCGTGGTCGGTCCCCAACTCGAGCTGCACCAGTGCGGGCTTCCCAAGATCATGGCGCTCGAGCTCTTCAAGCCGTTCGTGATGAAGCGGCTGGTCGATCTCGATCTGGCTCAGAACATCAAGGCCGCCAAGCGAATGGTGGAACGCCAGCGACCCCAGGTCTGGGACGTCCTTTCCGACGTGATCCAGGAGCATCCGGTCCTGCTGAACCGGGCGCCGACCCTGCACCGTCTGGGAATCCAGGCGTTCGAGCCGGTCCTGGTCGAGGGGAAGGCCATCCAGATCCACCCGTTGGTGTGTGAGGCCTTCAACGCCGACTTCGACGGCGACCAGATGGCGGTTCATCTGCCTCTGTCGGCTGAGGCCCAGGCTGAGGCCCGGGTGCTGATGCTCTCTACCAACAACGTGCTGTCCCCGGCATCCGGGCGCCCGATCGTGACACCTTCGCAGGACATGGTCATAGGCGTCTACTACCTGTCGGAGCTCGTGGAGGACGGCGTCGGTGCCGGGCATCACTTCTCGGATCAGGACGAGGCGGTCATGGCCTACGAGATCGGAGAGCTCTCGTTGCATGCGCCGATCAAGATCAGGCTGGGTGCGATGGCGGGCGACCCGGCGCACCATGCCGACCTCTCTCAGACGCTCGGAAAGCTCCTAGAGGCCGAGCCGTTCGACGGTGCAGCGCTGTCGGAGACGACTCTCGGCCGGGTCCTACTCAACGAGGCCTTCCCCGATGACTTCCCGTTCGTGAATGCCGTCGTGACCAAGTCGGAACTACGGCTCCTGATCGAGACGATCATCGCCCGGTATCCGCGGTCGGTCGTGGCGAAGACGCTCGACGCCGTGAAGACCCTCGGCTTCAGCTTCGCGACCAAGGCGGGCCTGACCATCGGGCTGGAGGACGTTCGCACACCGGCGAACAAGACCGAGATCCTCGCCGAGTATGAGGATCGCGCCGACAAGGTTCAGAACCTGTTTTCGAAGGGTGTCGTCACCGACGACGAACGTCGTCAGGAATTGATCGAGATCTGGACGGAGGCGACCGAGAAAGTCACCGATGCGATGAAGGCGAGCCTGCGCACCGAGCAGTTCAACCCTCTCGACATGATGGTGGGCTCCGGTGCTCGGGGGAACATGATGCAGGTCCGGCAGATCGCCGGGATGCGCGGCCTCGTTGCCAACCCGAAAGGGGACATCATCCCGAGGCCGATCATCTCCAACTTCCGCGAAGGTCTCTCGGTGCTCGAGTACTTCATCTCGACGCACGGCGCTCGCAAGGGCCTCGCTGACACGGCCTTGCGCACCGCCGACTCCGGCTATCTGACGAGACGGTTGGTCGATGTCTCCCAGGAGATGATCATTCTCGAGGACGACTGTGAGACCGACCGGGGGATTGTGATCGACGTCGTCGACCGGCGCACCGGCGGGAAGATCCGCAACCTCCGCTCGCGGATCTACGGGCGGGCCCTTGCCGATGACCTCAAGGAAGGCCGGAGCTTCGTGGCCACTGAAGACGACACCAAGCTGCGCGCCGGGACGATCATCGGGACGAAAGCGCTTCATGCCATCAATGACGCGGACATCGAGACCGTCCGGGTGCGCTCTCCCTTGACCTGTGACACCAGGGGCGGGGTGTGCCAGACCTGTTACGGCCTTTCCCTGGCAACGGGGAAACTGGTCGAGACGGGCGAGGCGGTAGGGATCATGGCTGCCCAGTCGATCGGCGAGCCCGGCACCCAGCTCACGATGAGGACCTTCCACACCGGAGGCGTCGCCGGCGAGGACATCACCCATGGCCTCCCGCGCGTCGTCGAGTTGTTCGAGGCCCGGACCCCAAAGGGCAAGGCCGTTCTCTCCGAGATGAGCGGGACCGCAGTCCATGTCGACGACGAGGAAGGCCGCCGGATCGTCGTGACCGCCGGTGACGAAGAGGTCGCCTACCCGATCTCGCGGTTCTCCAAGCTTCGATTCCTGGGTGAGACCCAGGTGGATGCGGGAACCCAGCTCACCGAAGGGCCTCTCGACCCGAAGGAAGTCCTGGAGATCAGGGGCGTGCGGGCAACCCAGCAGTACCTGGTCGACCAGGTGCAAGAGGTCTACCGGTCCCAGGGTGTTGAGATCCACGACAAGCACATCGAGATGATCGTGCGTCAGATGCTCCGGCGGGTTCGAGTGGTCGCACCCAACGACTCCGACTTCCTGCCCGCGGCTCTCATCGACGATCAGGCTTTTCGAGACACGAACCGTGACCTCGTCGCCGAGGAAAAGCGGCCAGCGGAGGGACGCCCCGAGTTGATGGGGATCACAAAGGCATCGCTGGCGACGGACTCGTGGCTCTCAGCCGCCTCCTTCCAGGAGACCACTCGCGTCCTCACCGATGCTGCGATCCAGAGCCGCTCCGACTTCATGCGGGGCCTCAAGGAGAACGTGATCATCGGCAAGCTCATCCCGGCCGGCACGGGTGCCAACCAGTATCAAGTGCTCCAGCCAACGCTCCCGGGTGCAACCACCGTTGCCAGCCTGGGGTTGTTGGGCGACCGCCCCTCCTCGAGGGACGACGACGGCCTTCCCGAGGATCCGGCGGAGTGGCTTGCCTCGCTCGGCGGCAGCGAGCCAGTGGCCGAGGAGGAGTAGCGGCCGAAAACGATTTGGTACACCGGAGCGGGCGCACGTAGAATCTCGTGTCGTTCACGGCGCCCGATCCGAGGGCCGGCCGGGGGACGCGCCGGGTGCCAAGCGGCACCAGGTACGTAGGTTTCACAACAGGAACGGCGTTTCGGGTGTGCCCCGACGCCGCTTCCTCGCGTAAGGAGAGAAATTGCCAACCATCGAGCAGCTTGTCCGCGAGGGCAGGACGAAGAAGAAGAAGAAGGCGAAGACCGCTGGCCTCGCCGGCGCCCCGCAGCGGCGCGGCGTCTGCACGCGTGTCTACACGGTCACCCCGAAGAAGCCGAACTCGGCGCTCCGGAAGGTCTGCCGTGTCCGCCTCTCTTCGGGCGTCGAGGTGACCGCTTACATCCCCGGTGAGGGCCACAACCTTCAGGAGCACAGCATCGTCCTGGTGCGTGGTGGCCGGGTCCGCGACCTCCCCGGCGTGCGCTACAAGGTGATCCGTGGCACTCTCGACGCGTCAGGTGTCGGCGATCGCAAGCAGGCGCGAAGTCGATACGGGGCAAAGAAGGTATAGCGACGATGCGCCGCGCTCCCGCACAGAAGCGAAAGGTCGATCCAGACCCCGTATTCCGGAGCGTGCTGGTGAGTCAGGTCATCAACAAAATCCTCTTGAAGGGGAAGAAGGACCTGGCCCGCACGATCGTCTACGACGCACTCGAGACGGTCGAGCAGAGGACCAGCCAGGATCCGACAGTCGTCCTCAAGAGGGCTGTCGACAACATAAAGCCGCAGGTCGAGGTGCGTTCTCGCCGGGTCGGCGGTAGCTCTTACCAGGTGCCCGTCGAGGTTTCACCCCGTCGTCAGACCACCCTGGCGATCCGCTGGCTGGTGGGATTCGCCCGTAGGCGCCGCGAGCCCGCGATGTCGATGCGGCTTGCGAACGAGATTTTGGACGCCTCCAACAACACCGGTTCAGCGGTGAAGAGGAAGGAAGACGTCCACAAGATGGCGGAGTCCAACAAGGCCTTCGCCCATTACCGCTGGTAGCAGCGGTCGACGACAACTGATCACCCGAACGTTCCAGGCAGGCGGGCCCAAAAAGCTCGGGGTCCGAACCACCGGACGGGGACGTTCACAACCGAATAACGAGTCGGAGTAATAGAAGGAAATGAGCGACAGCGCGCTACATCATCTGCGGCAGGTGCCGTTGAGCCGTACCCGAAACATCGGGATCATGGCTCACATCGACGCGGGCAAAACCACGCTGACCGAGCGCATCCTCTATTACACCGGCCGCAACTACAAGATCGGTGAAGTCCACGAGGGCTCGGCGACGATGGACTGGATGGAGCAGGAGCAAGAGCGGGGCATCACCATCACCTCTGCTGCCACCACCTGCGTCTGGCACGACCACTGGATCAACATCATCGACACCCCTGGGCACGTCGACTTCACGGTCGAAGTCGAGCGAGCCCTCCGGGTCCTGGACGGCGCCGTTGCAGTATTCGACGGCGTAGCCGGTGTCGAGCCCCAGTCCGAGACCGTGTGGCGCCAGGCGGATCGATACGGCGTCCCCCGGATCTGCTTCATCAACAAGCTCGACCGGACCGGCGCCGATTTCTACTTCGATGTCGACTCGATCGTGGAGCGTCTCGGTGCGAAGCCGCTGGTGATGCAGCTCCCCATCGGCACCGAATCCGACTTCGTCGGGGTCGTCGACCTCGTGGAGATGCAGGCCCACGTATGGCAGGGCGACGACGGCAAGCACTGGCAGACCACGGATATCCCGGCCGACATGGCCGCCACGGCCGCCGAGTACCGCGAGACGCTCGTCGAAACGGTGGCCGAGACATCGGAAGAGCTGCTCGAGTCATATCTCGAGAACGGCGAACTGACCTCGAAGGAGATCCAGGCCGGTGTGAGGGCCGGGACCCTGGCTAGTCAATTCACCCCCGTCTTCTGCGGCTCGGCCTTCAAGAACAAGGGCGTCCAGCTTCTCCTCGACGCCATTGTCTCCTACCTCCCGAGCCCGGATGACCTTCCCGCGGTGAGAGGGTTCAAGCCCGGCGACGAGGAGGTGCTCGTCGAGCGCGGTCACGGCGACGGCGAGCCGTTCAGCGCACTCGCCTTCAAGATCATGACCGATCCCCACGTCGGGAAGCTGACTTACTTCCGCGTCTATTCGGGCCACATGTCGAAGGGCGACACCGTCCTCAACACGACCACCGGCAAGAAGGAGAGGGTCGGCCGAGTGCTCCGCATGCACGCGAACGCCCGCGAGGACGTAGACGACGTCTTCGCCGGCGACATCGTCGCCGGGATCGGCTTCAAGGACACCACCACTGGAGACACCCTCTCCGATCCTTCGAACCCGATCCAACTCGAGTCGATGGAGTTCCCGGCTCCCGTCATCTCGGTGGCCATCGAGCCCAAGACAAAGTCGGACGAGGAGAAGCTGTCCAGCTCGCTGCACAAGCTGTCCGAGGAGGATCCCACGTTCCTGGTCCGCTCCGACGAGGAGACCGGCCAGACCATCATCTCCGGGATGGGCGAGCTCCACCTGGAGATCCTCGTCGATCGGCTCTTGAGGGAGTTCAAGGTCGGTGCGTCGGTTGGCAAACCGCAAGTCGCCTACCGGGAGACCATCCGAAGGGGAGTCGAGAAGGTCCGCTACAAGCATGTGAAGCAGACCGGTGGCAAGGGCCAGTACGCAGACGTGATGATCCACCTCGAGCCGACCGGGCCCGGCGGTGGGTATGAGTTCATCGATCAGATCAAGGGCGGTTCGGTGCCCAGGGAGTTCATCCCGTCGGTCGACGCCGGGATCGAGGACGCCCTCGATCAAGGGATCCTGGCCGGGTACCCGCTCGTCGACGTCCGCGCCATCCTGATCGACGGGTCGTCACACGACGTCGACTCGTCCGAGATGGCCTTCAAGATCGCCGGGTCGATGGTGCTCCAGGAGGCTGCCCGGAAGGCGGGCGTCAAGCTGTTGGAGCCGGTCATGGACGTCGAGGTGACAACACCCGATGAGTACATGGGCGATGTGATCGGCGACCTGAACGGCCGCCGCGGCAAGGTCGAGGGGATGAGCCAGAGAGGCAACAGCCAGGTCATCAAGGCCCAGGTCCCCATGTCAGAGATGTTCGGCTATGCCACCGACCTGCGCTCCAAGACGCAGGGGCGTGCCACCTATTCGATGCAATTCAATTCGTATCAGGACGTGCCTGAGTCGATCGCCGACGAGATCGTGGCGCATCGTCGTGGCGAGGCTTGAAGTAGAGAACCAGGAGAGACGAAATGGCGAAGGCCAAGTTTGAGCGGACTAAGCCTCATATCAATGTGGGGACGATGGGTCATATTGATCATGGGAAGACGACGTTGACGGCTGCGATTACGAAGACGTTGGCTGAGCGTGTGGGTGGGGCGAACGTTTTTACCGAGTTTGACAATATTGATAAGGCTCCGGAGGAGCGTGAGCGGGGTATCACGATTTCGATTGCTCATGTGGAGTATGAGACGGAGAACCGTCATTACGCGCATGTGGATATGCCTGGTCATGCGGATTACATCAAGAACATGATTACGGGTGCTGCTCAGGTGGATGGTGCGGTTTTGGTGGTGTCGGCTGCTGATGGTCCGATGCCGCAGACTCGTGAGCATGTTTTGTTGGCTCGTCAGGTTGGGGTGCCGTCGATTGTGGTGTTTATGAACAAGGTCGACATGGTGGATGATGAGGAGTTGTTGGATCTTGTCGAGTTGGAGGTTCGGGATCTTCTGACTGAGTATGAGTTTCCTGGTGATGATCTTCCTGTGGTGCGGGGTTCTGCGTTGAGGGCTTTGGAGGGTGTGGAGTCTGCTCAGGATTCGGTTATGGAGTTGATGGATGCGGTTGATTCGTATGTGCCGGAGCCGGAGCGTGACACTGAGAAGCCGTTTTTGATGTCGATTGAGGACGTGTTTTCGATTACTGGTCGTGGGACTGTGGTGACTGGGCGGATCGAGCAGGGGATTCTCAAGGTGAATGAGGAAGTGGAGATTGTTGGGATTCGGGATACCAAGAAGACGGTGGCTACTGGGATAGAGATGTTCCGGAAGTTGTTGGATGAGGGTGTTGCTGGGGACAATGTGGGTGTCTTGTTGAGGGGTGTTGGTAAGGATGAGGTGGAGCGTGGCCAGGTGTTGGCTGCTCCGGGTTCGATCACTCCTCATACTGATTTCGAAGCTCAGGTTTATGTGTTGACCAAGGAGGAGGGGGGTCGTCATAACCCGTTCTTTCCTGGTTACCGGCCTCAGTTCTATTTCCGGACGACTGATGTGACCGGGACTGTGATATTGCCTGAGGGGACTCAGATGGTGATGCCGGGGGATAACACTGAAATGTCGGTCGAGTTGATCGCTCCTATCGCCATGGACGAAGGGCTCCGGTTCGCTATCCGCGAAGGCGGCCGGACCGTCGGCGCCGGACGAGTAACAAAGATCACCAAGTAATGGCAGACGAGCAGAAAATCCGCATCAGGCTCAAGGCCTACGACCACAACGTCGTCGACGAGTCTTCGAAGAAGATCGCCGAGACGGTTGTGCGCACCCAGGCCAAGATCAAGGGCCCGATCCCGCTGCCGACGGAGATCCACCGCTATTGCGTGATCCGGGGGCCGCACGTCCACAAGGACGGCCGGGAGCACTTCGAGATGCGGATCCACAAGCGCCTGATCGACATCCTCGATCCGACCCCTAAGACGGTCGACTCGCTGATGCGACTCGAGTTGCCGGCAGGCGTCGAAGTGGAGATAAAGCTGTGAACGCCATTCTCGGACAGAAGCTCGGGATGACACAGATCTTCGACGCCGATGCCCGGGCGATCCCGGTGACGGTCGTCAAGGCGGGGCCGGTTCACGTCGTCCAGATCAAGACGATCGAGAGGGACGGATACAACGCCATCCAGATCTCCTACGGCGAGTTGAAGGCCGGGAAGGCGACAAAGCCGTTGGCCGGCCACTACGGCAAGGCCGGCGTCGCCCCTGCTCGTCACCTCGTGGAGGTCAAGGTCGCCGATCCGTCCCAGTACCAAGTGGGCCAGCGGATAACGGTCGAGGAGATGTTCGAGGCCGGGACGAAGGCCGACGTGGCCGGCGTCTCGAAGGGCAAGGGGTTCGCCGGCGTGATGAAACGTCACAACTTCGCGGGCCAGGGAGCCTCGCACGGAACCCACAAGAAGCACCGCGCCCCCGGCTCCATCGGCGCCTGCGCCACGCCGGCCCGAGTCTTCAAGGGAATGCCCATGGCGGGCCGTATGGGCGGTGAGAGCGTCACAACGCTGAACCTCGACGTAGTGCAGGTCGACACCGATCGCGGTCTCTTGCTGCTCGGCGGGTCGGTTCCCGGGCCCAAGGGATCCGTGGTGCTCGTGCGAGAGGCGGTGAAGTCCAGTGGCTGACCTGACCGCCCCCCGGTTCAAGTCGGATGGAAGCCCCGACGGTGAGGTCAAGCTCGACGCAGCCGTCTTCGGCATCGAGCCGAACATGGCCGTCCTCCATCAAGTGGTCACGGCGCAACTCTCCGCTGCGCGCTCGGGGAGCGCCAACACCAAGGCCCGGGGCGAGGTACGCGGCGGCGGTCGAAAGCCCTGGCGTCAGAAAGGCCTCGGCCGCGCACGTCACGGATCGATCCGCTCACCACAGTGGGTCGGCGGCGGAGTGGCGCACGGTCCGAAGCCGCGCGACTACAGCCAGCGCACCCCCAAGAAGATGAAGAGGCTGGCTCTCATCAGTGCCCTGTCAGCGAGAGCTGCCGAGTCGGCGATCAAAGTGGTGGAGGACCTCACGTGGCCGGCACCCAAGACCAAGCAGGCTGTCGGTCTCCTCGACGCCATGGGCACGAGCGGCAAGACCCTGGTCGTCCTGGGCTCACTCGACGGGGCCGCCGGAAGGTCGTTCCGCAACCTCGAGGATGTTCGCGTCGTCGAGCCCGGGCATCTGACGCCCTATGACATCCTCTGGTCCGACCAGGTCGTCTTCACCACACACACGGTGGGGTCGGTCGGCAGATCAAGCACCTACGAGGTCAGCGACAGCGACTTCGTCAAGGACGTCGACGAGGAGTCCTCATGAAGGACATGCACGACATCATCCTGGCTCCGGTCGTCTCGGAGAAGTCGTACGACCTCATCGAGTCCCACAACACGTACACGTTCGAGGTCGACCCCCGATCCAACAAAGAGGAGATCCGAGATGCCATCGAGGCAGTCTTCGATGTTCGGGTCCTCAAGGTGAACACCATGAACCGCAAGGGCAAGACCAAACGCACCGGGTACAAGCTCGGCAAGCGCAGGGACGTGAAGCGAGCAGTAGTCACACTCGCCGTCGGCGACAGCATCGACCTGTTCGGAGTTTGAGATGGCAGTGAAGAAGAGAAAGCCGACTTCGCCGGGCCGCCGGTTCCAGACGGTCTCGGATTTCGCCGAGATCACGACCGACAAGCCGGAGAAGTCGCTCATCGCCAAGAAGGGCAAGACCGGTGGCCGCAATACCGACGGCCGGATCACGTCGCGCCATCGCGGCGGTGGGCACAAGCAGCGCTACCGCGTCATCGACTTCAAGCGGGACAAGGACGGCATCCCTGGCCGTGTCGCGTCGATCGAGTACGACCCGAATCGCAACGCCCGAATAGCGCTATTGCACTATGCCGACGGGGAGAAGCGATACATCCTCGCCCCGGTCGGAGTCAAGGTCGATGACCGTCTCGAGTCAGGCTCCGGCGCCGAGATCCGGCCGGGCAACGCGCTTCCACTTCGCAACATTCCCGCGGGAACCCTGGTGCATGCCATAGAGATGCGTCCAGGTGGAGGCGCGAAGCTTGCGCGCTCAGCGGGTGCGTCGGTGCAGCTGATGTCGAAGGAGGGCGACCTCGCCCTGCTCCGTCTCCCCTCAGGGGAGATGCGACAGGTGCCCCTGGACGGCCGGGCGACCATCGGCCAGGTGGGGAACACCGAGGCCGAGCTGATCAAGCTGGGCAAGGCCGGGCGCAATCGCTGGAAGGGCGTTCGCCCCCAAACCAGAGGTGTTGCGATGAACCCGGTCGACCATCCGCTCGGTGGCGGCGAAGGCAAGTCATCCGGCGGCCGCCACCCGACCAGCCCCTGGGGCAAGGCCGAGGGTCGCACCCGCAGCAAGAAGAAGGCTTCCAACAAGTACATCGTGCGTCGTCGCACCAGGAAAGGACGGAGATGAGCCGCTCATTGAAGAAGGGCCCTTTCGTCGACGACCATCTCGCCAAGAAGGTCGACGAGCTGAACAGGACGGGACAGAAGCGGGTGATAAGGACCTGGTCGCGGCGCTCGACGATCATCCCCGAGATGATTGGGCACACGATCGCGGTCCACGACGGCCGGAAGCACGTGCCTGTATACGTCACCGAGTCGATGGTCGGTCACAAGCTGGGCGAATTCGCTCCGACCCGGACCTTTCGCGGCCATGCAGGCAAGGCGGTTACGAAACGATGAAGGTCAAGGCCCACGCCCGCTACATCCGCCAGTCGCCCTACAAGGTGCGCAGGGTGCTGGACCTCGTCCGGGGTCTCCCGGTCGAGGAGGCCGAGCACGTATTGAGGCTCACACAGCGTGGGGCGGCGGCACCAATCTCGAAAGTGCTGAAGTCTGCGATTGCCAACGCCGAGCACAACCACGCGCTCGACGCCGAGGAGCTGTTCGTCGCCGAGGCGTATGCCGACGAGGGCCCGACGCTCAGGCGGTTCCGCCCGCGCGCCCGTGGCCGAGCCACACGAATCGACAAGAGAATGAGTCACATCACGATCGTGGTGTCAGACATGAATGAGGAGGTGAGCTGATGGGTCAGAAGACACACCCCTACTCATTCAGGCTTGGGGTTGCCACTGACTGGAAGTCGAAGTGGTTCTCCACCAAGGACTATGCAGATTTCGTAAACGAGGACTGGAGGATCCGCGACTACTTGCGGGGGGAGCTGACCAGGGGCGCAGTGTCGCGCATCGACATCGAGCGCACGCGTGACCGCTTGATCGTGGACATCCACACCGCACGCCCAGGAGTCGTCATCGGCCGCAAGGGGTCCGAGGCGGAGCGTCTTCGCAACGGCCTGGAGGCCATGACAAAGCGTCGCGTCAAGCTGAACATCAACGAGGTCAAGGACCCTGATCTCGATGCGGCACTCCTGGCCCGGGGAATCGCCGACCAGCTCGAGAATCGCATCGCCTTCCGGCGCGCAATGAAGCGCGCGGTCGCGTCTGCTCTGAAAGCCGGGGCCGAGGGCGTGCGTGTCGAGTGCAAGGGTCGTCTCGGCGGAGCGGACATGGGCCGTCGCGAGTGGTACAGGGAGGGACGGGTTCCCCTGCACACCCTCAGGGCGGATATCGACTACGGGACCGCGACCGCTCACACCACCGTGGGCACGATCGGCGTCAAGGTGTGGGTCTACCGGGGCGAGGTCATAGACCGCGCTCCGATCTCCGGTGAGAGGATCGCCGCCGAGGCAGACCTTGCCACGGGTGGCCCCGCGCGACGGACACAGA
>JBFFIL010000003.1:0-19401 GCA_041556535.1 Acidimicrobiia bacterium
GAGCGGCGCCCGGGCCAGGAGTGATCGGACAACCCCGGATACGGCCGCCGGCGCGAGACGGCCGGGGTGCGGAGAGGAGAGGCCGGTGAGAAGGTCGGTGGCAGCAGCACTCTGGGTGCGTGCAGGGCTCGCCCTATTCCTGATCTCGGCGGGCGTTGCCCTCGAATTCAAGCCCGACGAGGCAGCCCGCTTCTCTTTCCTCCTCGGGATTCCTGCGATCGCCGCGGCCGGCATCACCCAACTTCCGGAGCTGGCAGGCTCGGGGGAAGCGGGTATGGCGCTCGCCACCGGATTGGGCGTCGCCGCCGTGTCGGGCTACTTGGGCATCGCTTGGTTGTTGGCTGCTCTCCGCCGGGTCGGCCTCGGCCCTTTCGCCACCTACTGCCTCATCGTGGGCCTGATCACGATCCTCGTGTTTTGAGCGGCAGGCTCCGCGTCCCCTCTCCGAAACCTAAGGCTGTAGGGACCAAATACGGTCCCTACAGCGTCTCGTTCGCCTCGATGACCTTCTGGACAGTCCTCCAGGCGCGGGTAGTCACACGCTGACCGGACAGCTTCTCCAGCAGTCCCCCCGGCGACCCCATCTGGCCATCGACCTCGCGAATGACGCTGTAGACGTCGGCACCGTCGACGGCGAGAAGGGCGGTACGACCCTTCTGAATCAGACCCGGGACGTCCACATCGCCGAAATCGGGGGGGGCGTGGAAGTAGGTGACGAGCCTCCCCTCGACCTGCTCGAATGGCGCAGTGCCATAGATGGCGCCCGCATCGACCTGACGAAGCGCGTCGAGGCTGCGGACAAACACCTCTATCTTCCGGCCGACCACGCCGGTGAGGCGCTCGTCGACTACCTCCACGAAGGAGGGGAGCTCGGCGGGCCGGAGGTCGAACGAGACGTTTCCGGTCGCGAGGTGGGATCTCGGGTCTCCCGCGCCGGCACGGCGGAAGATGTCGAGGATCACTTCCCGGTGCAATCCCTCCCGGCCAACCATTACGGCGCGAATGAAGCCGACCTGCCTCATGGCGAAACCATAGGTTCTTGCGCGACCGGGCGGCACCGAGGCGATAATGCCGACGTGGCAGCCCGCAACGTCCTCGGAGAGGTCCTCGAACTGTGCGGCACCGACCCGGTCACCGGTTGGATGAGAGATGGCTCGTGCAACACCGACGCCCGAGACTCCGGCAGTCACACGATCTGCGCTGTTGTCTCAGCGGAGTTCCTCGAGCACCAGAAGAGCATCGGTAACGACCTCACCACACCGGCGCCCATGTATCGGTTTCCCGGACTGCAGCCGGGCGACCGATGGTGCGTTACGGCCGTCAACTGGCACCGGGCCGCCCGCGACGGTGTCGCCGCCCCGGTTGTTCTCGCCTCCACCCACGAGCGGGCCCTGGAGATCGTCCCTCTGGAGTTGCTCCGTGAACACGCAGTCGATGTTCCCAACGACCCCGGCGAGTTGGGCTGAGGTCACTGCGAGTAGTTGGATGACATGCGCATCGTCTCGGCGATGTGCACGTTGACCAGCGCGGGCAGGCCCGAGTTGGCTGCTCGTCTCAACGCGGGGAGGATCTCGGCGGGGTCGGTGACGAACTCGCCGTGCCCACCAAGGCCGCGGACCATCTCGTGATACGGCCTAACGCCGAGGTCGGCGGCCACAACGCGTTCGGGGTACATCATCCGGTGGAAGGTCTTGATGTTCGACCAGACACCGTCGTTGCCCACCACCCCAACCACCGGCAGGCCGAGCCGGACCATGGTGTCGTACTCCATACCGTTGAATCCGAAGCCTCCATCGCCGAACACGATCCCAACAAGCTTCTCGGGGAACACGGTCTTGGCCGCGATTGCATACCCGGGGCCGGCTCCGAGCGTCCCGAAAGGACCAGGATCGAGCACGTGTCCGGCGGTCGACACCTGCAGCCAGCGGGCCGTGGTGGACACGATGTCGCCGCCGTCGACCGCGACGATCGAATCGGGCCCGAAGAATTCCGCGACATCTCTGGCGAAGCGCTGCGGCGCGACCGGCGAGGAGTCGTCCTGGGCCTCCGAAGCAGCCTGGTCGACACTTTCGGCCTCCGCGTCCATGATCGCTTTGGTCCACACCGGCATCTCGGCGCGCCTGAGGTCCTCTCCCCGCTCCACCAACTGACCCACTACGACCATTGGGTCGGCGACGACACCTATCTGAGCCGGGCGGTTCCATCCCACCTTCGCGGAGTCAGCGTCGACATGTATCACGATCGCGTCTGACCCGACCTTGTCCCCATAACCGGTCCTGAAGTCCCAGTCGACGCCTAGAGAGAGCACAACCTCCGCCTCGGCCATGGCCTGGGAGCGTGAATAGCTTCCCAGCAGCGGGTGGAGATGGGGCAATGAGCCGCGGGACCGGCTGTTGACGAAGGTCGGAGCCTGGAGTAGCTCCGCCAGCCTCTCCAACTGATTGTTACCTCCTGGCGGGCTTCCGGCCCCGGCGAAGATCATCACCCTCTCCGCCCCACGCAGCGCGCCCACCATGCTGTCGAGAGTGCTCGAATCAGCCCCGGCCCCCGAGGGCGCTCTGTACGACTCGGGATAGCCCGCCGCAGTCTCCTCCACCATGTCGAACTGGACGTCCATCGGGATGTCCAGAAACACCGGCCCACCCCGGCCGGAGAAGGCATGACGGGCCGCGGTGGCAACGTACTCGGCGATCCGGTCGACCCGAGGAGCGGTGGCGGCCCAAGAGGTGATGGTGCGGAACAGCGGTGGGTGATCCATCTCCTGGAGCCCGCCTTTCAGTTCCTGGCGGAGCATGTGGCGGCCGCCGATGACGAGCATCGGGGTGCTCGAAGTGTGAGCGGTGGCGACACCCGTAACGGTCCCCGTGACTCCAGGGCCGGCGGTCACGACGGCGACTCCGAGCTTGCCGGTCAGCCGCGTATATGCCTCGGCGGCGTGGGCAGCAGTCTGCTCGTGACGGACGTCGACGATTCGAATTCCCTCGTCGGCGCAACCATCGAGGATCGGCACGATGTGCCCGCCCGTGAGGGTGAAGATCGTGTCGACGCCCTCCCTGGTGAGGGCACGGGCGACAATCTGGCCACCGTGGATCTTGGGCATCAGACGCAGCTCAGAGGACGGTCTCCAGGCCCACGTGGACTCCTCCAGGGAGCGATTGCACCTCTCGAATGGCGAGCAGTGCCCCGGCAGCGAACGAGTCATAGGAACTGGACTGATGGGTGATCGAGAGCATCTCCCCGGGGTTCGACATCGCCACTTCCTGGTGTGAGATGAGACCCGGGAGCCTGAGCGAATGGACTCGGACGCCTTCGACGTCTGCTCCTCGCGCTCCCGTCACGAGCTCGTCGGGGCTCCCTCCACTGGACCCTCCACTCTCACTGATCCTCATCGCCGATGCCAACGACGTCCCGGACGGTGCGTCGGGCTTCGCAACTCCATGTCTCTCGATGATCTCGGTTGCTTCGAATCGGGAGGCCGCCTCGGAGGCAAAACGCATCATCAGGACAGCCCCAATGGCGAAGTTGGGCACCACGAGACAGGGTGTTCGGGTGCCCCACATGTCGCGGAGCGACTCGAGGCGGTCCTTGGTGAAGCCGGAAGTGCCGACAACGGTGGCGAGACCGAGCTCCTGCCAAACGTCAAGATTCGCCCGGGCGCCATCGGGATCGGCAGCCTCCAACACGACGTCAGCCTCTATCTGGTCGTGGGCCCCGGCGATCTCGCGACCCTCTATCTGGACACCCTCGCGACTCGGGTTGTACAGGGCCGCGAGGTCGAGGTCGTCAGCGGCGGCGACGGCCGAGATTATGGCGCCGGCCAGCTTTCCCCCTGCCCCCGACACGGCTACGCGAATCACAACTGCGCCTCAGTCCATAGTTGCCGCTACGCCCGCGAAACCGCCGGCGAAACCGCCGAGAAGGATTCCAGGAAGAATCGCAGTCGCAAAGCTGTCGGCGAGATCGAGATCCGTGATCAGCCAGACGGCCAGTGTCAGGCCTATCACGCACGCCGGGAAGCCGATGGCCACTCCGCGAACGATTGCCTTGCCCATCCGGGCCGCCTGGGTGACTTCTTGAGATTCGCTGTGCTCGGCCACGGCTACATGATGCCACGAGGCTGGACGGGGGGCAGCCCGGACCGATCGGCTTCGAGGTCGAGCCGCCGCACTCCCAGAACGAACGGGAGGCGCATCAGATAGAGCGCCGCCGAGACGAGATAGCCGATCCCGAGCGAATACACGTCGGCGACACGCCCGAGGAGCGGCTGGCCCACCAGTCCGCCCGAGTTGCCGAGTAGGGAGTCGAACGAGAGCACTGTCGCACGCTGCTCGGACGGGATGACTTCGCTCATGTACGCCTGCCTGACCGGCGTGGACATTCCCTCGCTCAACGAAACCACGCCGAAGAGGGCGACCGCCACCCAGAACCCGATGGGCACGGGGAGCAGCTCGGCGAGCCCGACACCCGCCAGGCCAAGAGAGCCGGCCACAACGGCGCCGGCTATGAAGCTGGTGCGTCTTCGGAACAGCGTCCGGACCCTGCGGACTAGGGCGCCTCCGACGATCTGCGCCAGGGCAAACACGGCAGCAGCCAGACCCGCGAGGAACACGAGGTCTTCCCTCTCGAACAGTTCGAGGACGTAGGGCTGGAATGCGTAATAGATCCAAAAGAAGACTCCGACGGAGAATGGAGCCCCAAGCATGAACTTCCGAACGGCCGGGTTTCCGAAGCCATGGGTCAGCGAGTCCCGCACTATCGACCTGATTCCGCTGATCAGCGAGGGCGCCTTCTTGGGCTCGAAACCGATGTCATGCATCGTGAGATACCCTGCCCCGATCACGGCGAGCAGAATCCCGGACCGGACCAGATAGGGGACTCCGAGGCTTATCTGGGCGAGAAAGCCGCCGGTCAGCAGTCCCAGGAGCGTCGCTGCTCCCATCACCGTCTGACTTCGGCCGAACACGTCGTCGATGGCGCCCTTGAAGCCAGTCGCCTTGAGGGCGTCCACGAGCCAGGCCTCCGTCGCGCCTGAAAAGAAGGTGAAGCCGAGGCCGATGAGGATCGACACGACGGTCCACGGGAGAAGGCCCGCCTGGATCGACCAGAGCCAGTAGTACGCGAGGGTGGTCAGCAATAGCGTCACACCGCCCAGAATGAAAGAGATCCGCCGCCCGGCCGCGTCCGCAACGACCCCCGTGGGCACCTCGAAGATGACCATGCCGGCTGAGAACCCGGCGTTGACGATGAACGCCTCTGTGAGGCTCAAGCCTCCGTCGAGGAGAAAGAGCGTATTGATCCCCCAGATCAGGGAGATGGAAAGTGTCTGAAGGAGGATCAGGGTGAGGTAGGTGCGCTGGACCCGGCGTGAAGTCATGAACTCCAGTTAGCGTAACCCCGCCCATGTACACGCCTTATGAACAGCGGAGGGGTGAGACACCGTTCGCATCGGCCGAGTACATCTCATTTGCGTCGCGCAATTCGTTCCTCGGCTGCCCCGCCGTGCCCATGGGAGAGATGGGCGATGGGGATGTCGTGATCCTCGGCGCGCCGTTCGACTGGGGCACTACCTATCGCCCCGGAGCCCGATTCGGGCCGGCCGCGATCAGGAACGCCGACTACGGAGCAATGGATGGCTACCGGCCTCATCTGCCCACGGGCATCGACCCCTTCGAGGCCCTTGGGGTCGTCGACATAGGCGACGTATTCGTGCGACCCGGGGAGTTGGAGCTATCGATCGATCGCATCGCCGATGTCGTCACCGATGTGGCCCGAGCGGGAAAGGTCCCAATCGTTCTCGGCGGGGACCACACCATCACGTGGCCCGATGCTCTCGGTGTGGCCAGGGCACACGGATTCGGGGATGTCGCACTGATCCACTTCGATGCCCACGCCGACACCGGATTCACTCAAAATGGCTCCCTTCTCGGTCATGGCACCCCGATGCGCAGACTCGTCGAGTCGGGGGCGGTGCCTGGACATCGCTTCGTTCAGATCGGGCTGAGGGGCTATTGGCCGGAGCCCGAGGTCATCGACTGGATGAGCGAGCAGAAGATGCGCTCTTTCATGATGAGCGAGATCGTCGAACGCGGCCTGGATCGTGTGGTCGATGAGGCGGTCGAGTACTCGATCGAAGGCGGGGCGAAAGGCGTGTTCATCTCGGTCGACATCGACGTTGTCGATCCCGGCCTCGCGCCTGGGACAGGAACACCGGAGCCCGGAGGGCTTGGATCGAGAGAGCTTCTCGACACGATTCGCCGCCTCGCCCGTGACCTGAACGTCCTCGGTGCCGATGTGGTCGAAGTCTCGCCCCCCTACGACGGGGCCGGCGAGCAGACCGCCTATCTGGCCAACCGGGTGGTGTTGGAGCTACTCAACGGCATGGCGGAGCGAAAGGCCGGCGTCTAGAGCTGGAAAGCCTCCCAGGGTCGATCCCCTGGAACACCCCACACCGACCTCATCCTCAGCCGCTTCGGCTCCATGATCACAGCCCCACAGGTTCCGACCTGATCGACTGTCTCGACACGACGGGAAATCAGCGGGTCTCCGAAGAACCGCTCGAGGTCTCCGGCCGAGCTTGCGGCGAAGTTGTGACGATCGACGCTGTTGGCCGCGTGCTCGGGGTCGCGGTCCGCCTGCTCGGAGAGATTCAGGGCGTCGAGGCAGTGGTTGGCGTGGACGAACGGCGCCGTGGTTACGCGGGTCACCTTTCGCCCGCCGGGCATCGCCTCGACGTTGGCCCCCTCACCATCGGGGCCCATCAGGAGAAAGTTGTGGCCCCCGGCGAGATTCGCATCGAGCAGAGCCTTGACGGCCGAGTCCAGATCCGTCTGCTCGAGCACCTTTCTGACAGCGAACGGCCAGGTCACGCCGACCTTTCCCCACGAAGTGAGATTGTTGATGCCGACGGCTACACCGGCTTCGTTCATCCCGATCTGGCCCAGACACCCGGCCGTGGTCTGAACCACCGCAGCAGGGCCCACGAGCGGGTCGAGCTTGAGCATTATCACGAACTCTCCCGCCGACGCGTGCATGTCCCAGGTCTGCGCCACGAAGCCCATCTCGGGATTTATGACAGCCGTGCAGTTGTCCAGGGTGGGCCCGCCACCCCGGCGCGTGCGGAGAACGTCGACCAGGTCGGTGAACCCCCCGACGACAACCGCCTCTGCCGGAGTGATGCCTGCGGCCCGGGCCATCTCCGTCATCTCGACGAAGAGACTCTCCGAATAGCGCTCGTGCTCTTCCAGGGTCTCTTCGGCTGTCTCGACGATGAAATCGCGATCGACGACCCCTCCGCTCCACACTTCTTGCACCGTCGTGGCGATCCGAGCCTCGAGGTACTTCCGGATCATCGGACCGCACTCCGCTCCGTGAGCACGACCCAGGTCGTGTGAGTTCCCGAAAACCTCCAACACCCGAAGCGGTCCGCCAAACATCACTGTCACGGTACCGCCTCAACCTCCTTGAAAGCCCCGCGCTGTAAGAATCGCGGGCATGAGGAAAGTCGTGGTCGTGGGTTGCAGTGGGTCTGGCAAGACCACATTGGCACGACGAATCGCGGCACGCCTGGACGTTCCGCATCTCGAGATGGATGGCGTCTACCACCAGCCCGGCTGGACACACGTCGACGACGTGACATTCGAACAGAGCCTGGTTGCGTTCGCTGCCGGCGAGAGCTGGGTGGCCGACGGCAACTACTACAGCTACGGGTCGGCAGCAGCCATCTGGCCGCGCGTCGACGCGGTGGTCTGGCTCGACCTGCCCAAACGCGTCGTGATGCGACAGGTGATAGGCCGCACCCTCAGACGCGCCTTCACCCGCGAGGTGTTGTGGAACGACAACCGCGAGCCGTGGGCCAACCTGTACTCACTGGACCCCGAGAGGAACATCGTCGTGTGGACATGGACCCGCTTCGACAAGTACCGCGCCCGGTACGAGAGATGCTCGAGAGACGGGACATGGGCCCACGCATCGGTCTTTCGGTTGAGATCGCGCTCCGAGATCGACGATTTCGTCGACTCGATCACGCCCGGTCCGGCCGGTTAGCCTCGCACCATGTCTTCTCTTTGGCACCCCTTCGCCGAGATGAGCCGAGTGCAGCATCAGCCCTTCATCATCGACCGCGGAGACGGGATATACGTGTACGACGAGCAGGGCAGGGAGTATCTCGATGCCGCCGCATCGCTTTGGTACATGAACGTCGGATATGGCCGCGACGAGATCGTCGACGCCATGGAGGCCCAAGCGCGAAAGCTCCCCGCCTTCCACGCCTTCATCGATTACGGGACGCGCCCCGCAATGGAGTTATCGGCTGAGATCGCCGCCATCTCGCCCGACCCGGCGTCAAAGGTCTTTTTCGGCTCGGGCGGCTCCGACGCGGTCGACACGGCGGCGAAGATGGCCCGACGGTATTTCAACGCCATCGGCCAGCCCGAGCGGACGGTGTTCATCGCCAGGGAGTGGGCCTATCACGGGATGCACACCTATGGGACCTCGCTGAGCGGGATGGAGTCGAACAGGCTCGGCTACGGCGGTGACCTCGTCTCGGACGTCGTGATCGTTCCCTACGACGACGAGGAGGCGGTGGCGAAGGCCATCGACCACGTCGGCGCCGACCGGGTCGCCGGCATCTTCGTGGAGGCGGTCATCGGCGCGGGCGGGATCAGGCCGGTCAGCCCCGACTACCTGGCCACGGTGCGGCAGATGATTCGCGACGCGGGCGGCCTCTACATATCCGACGAGGTGATCACGGGCTTCGGCCGGGTGGGAGACTGGTTCGCCGCCGGTCTGTTCGGCCTCGAGCCCGACCTCATGACGTTCGCCAAGGGCGTGACCTGCGGGTACGCCCCCCTGGGCGGGGTCGTTGCCGCCTCTCACGTGGCCGAGCCGTTCTTCTCGACACCCGGGCTGATGTTCCGGCACGGGTACACCTACTCGGCGCACTCCACCGCATGCGTGGCGGGGCTGAAGGTATTGGAGATAATCCGCCGGGAGGGCCTTCTGCAGAGGGCAGCCGCCCTGGAAGCCGAGCTCTACGAGGCGCTCCGACCCCTGGAGGAATTGGAGATCGTCGACAACGTCCGACGCGGAGTCGGCGCGCTTTGCGCGGTTCAGCTTTCCATTGGTGATGACGAGACCTTGCCGGCTCGGGCGGCGGTGGCCTGCCGTGATGCCGGTGTCCTGACTCGAGCGATGGCAGGTGGTGCGCTACAGGTCTCCCCACCGCTCATCATCACCCCCGATCAAGTCGCGGAGATGGCCTCACTCTTCAGGACAGGCCTCGAGTCAACCCAAACCTAAGGCTGCAGGGACCAAATACGGTCCTTACAGCGTCTCATTCGGCGTCGACGTCTACTTGATCACGAGGGCCGGGTTGGTCCTCACCCTCGGCCGCTTCGCAACGACCGCCGCGGCGAGGGCTTCGAAGGCATCGGAGGCCTCCGAGCCAGGAGCAGCCAGCACCACCGGGTGCCCCCGGTCGGCACCGCGGCCCATTGCAGGAAGCAGCGGCACCTGGGCCATCAGATCGACGCCTAGCTCAGCGGCCAGGGCCTCACCTCCACCCGCCCCGAACAGTTCGTATCGCTTACCGTCGTCACCGGTGAACCAGGACATGTTCTCCACGACCCCAATGACCTCTTGATCGACTTCAGCCGCCATGAGGGCGGCGCGCCGGGCCACACGCTGCGCGGTCGGTTGGGGCGTCGTCACGAGAAGAACCTGGGCCCGCGGCAGGAATTGTGACATCGAGATGGCGATGTCACCCGTGCCGGGCGGCATGTCGACGATGAGGAAGTCGAGGGCGTCCCAGAAGACATCCTTTAGAAACTGCTCGATGGCTTTGTGCAGCATCGGGCCGCGCCACACCACCGCTTTGTCATCCCCCACGAAGTAGTCCATCGACATCACCTTCACCCCGTGGGCGGTTGGCGGGACGATCGACCCTCCGATCATGAGAGGTGCGTCTGTGATGCCCATCATCGCCGGAATGGAGAAGCCCCATATATCCCCGTCAACTATCCCGGCCGTCTTCCCGATCCGGGCCAGGGCGACAGCCATGTTGGCCGAGATGGACGACTTGCCGACACCTCCCTTGCCCGACGACACCGCAATCACTCTCGTCGATGACCCCGGCTCGCCGATCGGTGGCCCCGCAGACTCACGGAGACCCCGCATCCACTCGTCGGAAGCCTCCTCAGTCATCGGCTCGACCGAGATCTCTGCGCCTCTGCCGTGCGGGGCCAGCGCCGCTGCGAGTCTGGCGTTCAGGGCCTCAGTGGGGTCGGGGGTGGGAAGCAGGAGGCCCACCTTGATCTTCCCTGTCACCGTCTTCTCGACGGACTGGACCAAACCCAGGTCGCCGAGAGTCCGGCCCACCACGAGTGGTGACTCGACCGACGCGACCGCCTGGTATGTGGGATCTTGAGAGTCCATCGACCGTCCTGGGCCTCGGGGATAGAAGGCGCCTCAAACTATAGTTTTCCCAGGTCTCTACCCATATGGACACCAAGACTCTCGAGAGCAGGATCTCCGATCTGACGTCAGCCCTCGGCGACCCGACCCGACGGGCGATCTACATCGCCGTCAGGGAGTCCGTCGAGCCGTTGACCACCTCGAAGGTGTCCGAGCTCTTCGACATCCACCCAAACGTGGCCCGTCACCATCTCGAGAGACTCGCCGACGACTCCTTTCTCGAGGTGAGCCGGCTCACCTCTACCGGGCCGGGCGCGGGTCGCCCCGCAAAGGCCTATCGGGCGACGGCGAAGGAAGTGACCGTCCACTTCGCCCCCCGGCGGTTCGAGATGCTCACCGAGATGCTCTTTGAAGTCCTCGCCGAAGTCGCACCCGACGATGTCGCCGCCGTGGCGGAGAGGGTTGGCCGTGACTACGGGAAGAAGCTGGCCTCCGAGATCGGTGGTCCCGACCAGCCCGGATACGACGATGCCATCCAGGCCGTTGCGAGCGCCATGACGGGGCTCGGCTTCTCGGTGGACCCTGACGTGGAGGGCCACCGACTGCTGACCTCGCACTGCCCCTTCGGGGAGAGCGCCATCAACCACCCCGACGTGATTTGCTCTTTGGATCGCGGGATCGTTGCCGGCCTCTTCGGGGCGATGGCCCACCCGTGCAACCCGGTGGTCATCACCCACAAGGCCCTGGAGGACGATTGCGTCACCCAGGTGCCGGTCACAATCGGCTGAGCCTCAGACACCTCGATCCGGTCTGATCGCCGAAGCGGCATCCTGCGAAGCACCGGGTGTTCGGTAGGCTCGGAGGCACCAGGTTTTAGAACCCGAAAGGCAGAAATGTCCAACGATCCATTCGGGTCTCGCGTCACGCTCGACACCGCTCTGGGCACTCGCGAGATCACCTCACTGCGCTCTCTGGAGGGCGTGGAGAACCTCCCCTACTCGATCAAGGTCCTTCTCGAATCGGCCCTCCGCAACCTCGACGGGGAGTCCATCACCGAAGACGACATACACCAGATAGTCGCCTACGACGCGTTGAACGTCGGTGAGATCGAGGTGCCGTTCATACCGGGGCGCGTGGTGCTCCAGGACTTCACCGGCGTTCCAGCGGTCGTCGATCTCGCGGCCATGCGATCGGCCATCGTGAGGATGACCGGCGATGAGAGCGCTGCCCACAAGGTGAACCCGCTGATTCCAGCGGACCTGGTGGTCGATCACTCGGTACAGGTGGATGCCTTCGCCAGGCCCGACGCACTCATGATCAACTCTCACAAGGAGTTCGAGCGCAACCACGAGCGTTACGAGTTCTTGAAGTGGGGCCAGTCGGCCTTCGCCAATTTCCGGGTGGTGCCCCCCGCCACCGGGATCGTCCACCAGGTGAACCTCGAGTACCTGGCCAAGGTCGTCTGGGACGACGGCGAGACCCTCTACCCGGACAGCCTCGTGGGAACCGACTCCCACACAACCATGATCAACGGCTTGGGCGTCGTGGGATGGGGCGTGGGCGGGATAGAGGCGGAAGCGGCCATGGTCGGCCAACCCATCTACATGCTGCTCCCCGAGGTCGTCGGGTTCCGTCTCACGGGGAGCCTCCCGGAGGGCTCGACGGCTACCGACCTCGTGCTCAGGGTCACCGAGATGCTCCGCGAGCACGGCGTGGTCGGAAAGTTCGTGGAGTTCCACGGGCCGGGCCTAGCCGACATGCCGATAGCAAACCGGGCGACCATCGCGAACATGGCCCCCGAGTACGGCGCCACCGTCGGGTTTTTCCCGGTCGACGACAAGACCCTCGAATATCTCAGGCTCACCGGACGGGACGAGAAGCTCATCGACACGGTCGAGGTCTATTACAAGACCCAAGGCTTGTGGCGGGACGAGAACAGGGACATCACCTACAGCCAGGGCCTCGAGTTGGACATGTCGACCGTCGAGCCCGCTCTCGCCGGCCCGAAGAGGCCGCAAGACCGTATCGAGCTGTCTGCCATGAAGGAGCAGTGGCACGACGACTTGATCAACAGCTTCGCCAAGTCGGCCGGCAGCCATGGATCGACAGTCGTCAGCTGGGAGGACGAGGGGGGCGCCCCGGTCTCCTCCTCCTCGCTCGCGCCGAGCGAGGACACGGAAGTGTCTTTCGACGGCGAGACCTTCACACTCCATGACGGGCACGTCGTGATTGCCGCCATCACTTCATGCACGAACACCTCCAACCCCGACGTGATGGTCGCCGCAGGTCTGGTGGCACAGAAGGCGCGATCCCTCGGGCTCCAACGCAAGCCGTGGGTGAAGAGCTCCCTCGCCCCCGGCTCGAAAGTGGTGACCGAGTATCTCAAGGCCTCCGGGCTGATGGACGACCTCGAGCATCTCGGGTTCGGCGTCGTGGGATACGGATGCACGACGTGCATCGGCAACTCTGGCCCACTTCCCGAGCCCGTTTCGGAAGCCATCCACGCCCATGACCTGGTGGCGGTATCGGTTCTGTCCGGGAACCGCAACTTCGAAGGGCGAATCTCACCCGACGTCAGGGCCAACTACCTCGCGTCCCCTCCTCTCGTCGTCGCGTATGCGCTCGCCGGATCGGTGGACTGGGATCCGATCCATGAGCCCCTTGGCCACGACCAAGAGGGCAACGAGGTCCTCCTTCGAGACATCTGGCCCACCGGCGACGAGATCGCCGCCGTGGTCTCGTCGAGCGTCGACCAGAGCCAGTTCGTCGACAAGTACGGGGACGTCTTCACCGGATCCGACGAGTGGCGCTCCATCGAGACCCCCCAATCGGATCTATACGACTGGGACGAGGACTCGACCTACATCCAAGAACCCCCGTTCTTCACCGACCTGCAGCCGGAGCCACCCCCGATCAGCCCCATAGTCGGGGCACGGGTGCTTGCGAAGCTCGGTGACTCGGTGACAACCGATCACATCAGTCCGGCGGGTTCGATCGGAGTCGGATCCCCGGCTGGCCAATACCTCATCGCCCACGGAGTCCAACCCCCGATGTTCAACTCATTTGGCTCGCGACGTGGAAACGACAGGGTCATGACGAGGGGGACCTTCGCCAACATAAGGGTTCGCAACCATCTCGCTCCCGGGACGGAAGGCGGATGGACCACCGACTTCCTCGATGGAAGCGTGAAGTCGATATTCGAGGCAGCACAGCACTATCGCGAGGAGTCGGTGCCACTCATAGTCCTCGGGGGCGCGGACTACGGGATGGGGTCGTCCCGGGACTGGGCCTCGAAAGGCACCTTCGAACTCGGGGTGAAGGCGGTGATCGCCAAGTCCTTCGAGCGGATACACCGCTCCAATCTCGTGATGATGGGCGTGCTCCCGCTGGTCTATGCGACAGGTGAGGATGCCGACACCCTCGGGCTCGACGGATCCGAGACCTTCGACATCGACATACACGACGGGTTGGAGCAGCGCCAGCAGGTGAGTGTGACTGCGACCAGGGAGGACGGCACCACACTGACTTTCCACACGACGGCCCGAGTCGACACGCCGATCGAGGTCGAGTACTTGCGCAACGGAGGCATCCTCCACTACGTGTTGAGGAGGATGGCGTCTGAGTAACGGCGCGCCTGGTCCGCTCGAGCGGCCCGGCCTCCGCCTGACGTGGCTCTTCGTAGGGGTGGTGGCCGCCGGGTTGTTGGCCGGGCAGCTCTTCAGCGGCGAACAGGTCGCGAAAGTCGGCGAGCCGGCTCCGAACTTCGCTGTGGACCTCCTGGACGGAGGGACGTTCGATCTGCACGCTCAGTTGAGAAAAGACGACCGGCCTATCCTCATAAACGTCTGGGCGTCGTGGTGCCTCCCCTGCCGGGTCGAGACGCCAGAGATATCGGCGTTCTCGGAATCCCACCCGGAGGTGCTCGTGATAGGGATAGCGGTACGCGACACGGAGTCCCAAGCCAGGCGATTCGCCGAGCAGTTCTCCCCTTCCTATGACCTGGCCATGGGCAACAACGTGTTCAGCAGCCGGTTTCCCACCTTCGGGTTGCCCTCGACCTTCCTCGTCGAGGCCGACGGGACCGTGGGCCGAGTCGTATACGGGATCGTCAACACCGACCTCCTGGAGGAGATGGTGAGGCCGGCCCCGGCCGGCAAGGCGCCCACTTGGTCGACAGCCGCCTGGTGAAGACTGGAGTAGTCGTAGTTGGGGCCGGACACCATCTCGGCCCACACGATCAGACGCTCACGCGCCGAGAATCGCGGGTTGCAGGTCGTGAGCGTCAACCAACCCCCTGACTTGTCGTAGGTCACCCAGAAATCGGTGGGGAGGACGACGAAGATCTCCCTGACCTCGTATACATGGGTGCCCACCGCGCTCTCCACCTCGATGACATCGCCGACTTCGAGGAGGTCGAGATCGAAGAAAGGCCTCCCGTAGGTCGTTCGGTGGCCCGAGAGCACCGAATTGCCGGGATGGCCGGGGAGTGACGTTCCAGGCATGTGACCGGGGCCGTTCTTGAGGGTGGCCACATCCACGCCTTCGAAGACGGCCTCCTCCACTCCGATCGCCGGGATACGCAGCATGGCGAAAGCGGTACCGGCCTCCGGCGCGTCCTGAGCCTGATAGCTGACTGTCCTCGGCACGTTGGGAGAGGGATCCGACGGGTCGGGTTGGACGGTCGGATCGGGTGGATCGACGGGGTCTGCGGGGTCGACCAGATCGGATGGGTCGAAGACCGCCGGATCGGGAAGCGCCTCTTGCTCCTCAGCAATCGTCACCTCAAGCTCGGCTACGGCGTTGGCCTGGACCCCAGCGTTCACCACATCGGTGCCCCACAGCTGCCAGCCCAGGTAGCCAAATATGAAGAAGCCGCTCCAAATGAGCGACCAGCCGAATATCTGAGAGACCCGGTGCACGGGATCAGGCTAAGTGGGAGCGCCCGCTAAGCCAGACGAATCGTCAGGAAGCCGACCACTTCGGGCTTCGCTTCTCCAAGAACGCCGCAACGCCCTCGGCGGCATCGTCAGTCATCGCTATCTCCGTCAACCCACCCTGCAGCCTGTCCAGCGCAGCGTCGAAGCCGGCGTCGGCCATGCCCTCGAAAGAGTCCTTTCCGAGCATCAGCGCGGTCGGGCTAGCCGACAGCAGCCCCGCCACGATCTCGTCGACGGCCTCGTCCAACTCGCTGCGCGCGACGACCCGGCTCACCGCTCCTAGCCTCAGGGCCTCCTTCGGGTCGATCAGCCGACCCGTCAGCATCAGCTCCAACGCTGCCTTCCGAGGCATCGCCCTGGCCAGGAGGGCGGAGATCATCATCGGCCAGAGGCCCACCTTGATCTCCGACGTCCCGAGCTTGGCGTCATCGACGCAGACCGTGATGTCACAGGCGACCGCAAGTCCGAAACCTCCCGCAATGGCATGCCCGTTGATCCTGCCCACCGTTGGCTTCCCTCCCCTGAGCATCAGCCGGAACAGCTCAGCCAGGGCGCCCCTGGCCCGGTGAAGGCCGATAGGGTCGTCGACGAACTCGCCTGCCAGGTCACCGCCAGCGGAGAACGCCGTCTCCCCGGCGCCGGTGTAGACGATGACCCCGACGGCAGGATCGTCCAGCGCCGCCCTCGTCGCGACCGCCAGGGCCTCCATCACCTCGACCGATATCGGGTTCCGTCGCTCCGGGTCGTCGATCGTGATCGTGGCCCGCCTGTCTGTCACGTCGAATTGGACTGTCACTTTTCGCTCTCTTGGATTCGCCAGGCGCCCTATTTACCGTCCGCATCCCATGCTATGGCTTGCCTTGGTCCTTTTCCTCGCACTCGCCACGGCAGTGTTGCGTGGCGGGCGCTTGGTGAACCTCGGCGACATCGAGCTTCGGGCGTGGTGGCTGCTCTTCCTCGCCCTGGGGCTTCAGCTCGGCACTCGCTGGCTTCCGACCGCGGACTGGAAGGAGTCCGCCGGCCTGGCAATGGTCCTGGTCTCCTTCGCCATACTGATGGTTCTCGTCGCGCTCAACAGGTCCAAGCCGGGCATGTGGCTGGCCGGGATCGGCGTGATGATGAACTTTCTGGTCATTGCGGCCAATGGGGGGATGCCGGTACTGGCCGGTGCAGCCGAGGCGGCCAGCGGATTCGCCGTCTCCGACCCCGACCTGAGCGGGAGTTTCAAACACGTGCTGTTGGACGAGACGTCGAATCTCACGTTCTTCGCAGATGTGATTCCCCTCCGCCTGGCAGGGATAGGCGAGGTGATCAGCATCGGAGACATCTTCCTCGCCGTTGGCCTGGGAGTCTTCCTGGAACATGAGTTGCGCCGCCCCCGTCGGTGGTTCAAGAGAGGTGCTCGGGCGCAGGCGGGCTCCGCGGCCGACCGCTAGGGACGCATGCCGCGCCTAGACCCTGGTCGGGGTCAGCATGCCGCGACCCTGGAGCAGCCGTCGCAGGGATGCGACGACGTCCGGGTCGTATTCGTAGGCCGCCCCGGCGTGAAGGGCCTCGAGCGCCTCGAGTGAGGAAAGGCCGTCCTCGTGGACCCTCCAGTCATACGAGGCTGCAACCTTGACGATGCGGGAGACGATCGAGATCTCCGGGTCGTCCTGCTCGCCAGGCTTGCGAAACGGGTCGTACTGGTGGCGGACGTGCTCCGCCACCGGCTCGAGATAGGGCGACTCGGCGATGATCTCGGCGCTCCAACGGGCTAGATCGTCGTCGGTGTACCCCATCTTGAGGACCTGCGGTTCGTTGAGACCCACTCTCCCGATGTCGTGCATCAGGCCGGCGTACTCGATGCTCTCCACCTCGGTCGGGCCTAGCCCCATCTCCTTGGCGATGGATGTCGCCATCTCCGTCGTGCGGTCGGCATGACCGTCGACACCCAGCCCGGAGACTTCTGGGATGCGGGCAAGCGCCCTGATCGTCTGCTTGTAGGTGTTCTTCGTCTCCTGGAATCTCCTGAAGGCTGCGTGTGCGAACGAATAAGGGAGGAGCGCAATCGGCAGAGCCCACCACAGGAGGCCCGGGTACAACTCCCCAAACAGGGCTCCGGTGAGAGCGAGGCCGACGAATACGTTCACGTCGGCGAGCAGGGCCCTCGCCAGATACGTGCGCGACAGTTCCCGCTTGCCGAGGATGAGGAACGCCCTGAGCAGTACCTCCACTGCCAGCCATGCGGTGAGGGCCGCGAAGAAGGGAAGGAGGTCCTCCCACCCCCCGGAGAGCTCGGCGAACACCCCAACACGCATCGCGGAGTAGACGACCGCGTAAGTGATGTAGCCACCCAATCGTCGGGCCATGAGCCCGAGTAGCTCGCTGTGGCCCTCGCCCCGGACGCGACGCAGCGCCCAGACGAGCGCGAGGCCGATTCCGTAAGAGGCCAGGGTCCCCGTGAGGTCGACCCCGGTGACGGGCGAGAGGATGAAGGGGACGGCGGCTGCCACGGCGATGCCCAGTGTGAAACGGTTGCCCGTGTTCGACGTGGCGACCGGCACGAGGGAAGCGACGAGCAGGACGCCGGCCGAGACCAGGACGAAGATCATCTCGGTCGAGGCGAGTGTCGCGCCGTACAGCCCCAGGCCACCGGCGCCCACGGCGAACAGCCACGAGGAGATTCCCACGGCTCGAGGGTGCCAGCTAGCCACGGAGCGTCAGCTCCGGCTCTTCGGCGAGACGGCGGGCCATCTCCTCGTCGTTCACATGGGGGGCTCCCCAGCTTCGGCCTGTCTGGAGCAGCGCCTTCTCGAAGGCGTCGACAACATCCGGATGGAACTGGGCCCCGGAGTGGCGCCGAAGCTCGCCGAGGGCGTACTGCTGGGAGAGGGCCATCCGGTATGACCTCGCTGAGGTCATCGCGTCAAAGGCGTCAGCCACGGCGACGATGCACGCCTCGAGCGATGGAGGCTGGCCATCCGTGTGGCCGGAGCCGCCGTAGCCCTTGCCGTCGTAGTGGCTGTGGTGACCGGACGCGATCTCGACCATTGGCTGAAGGAAGTCGACTTCGGCGAGGATCTCCTCGACGAGATGGGCGTGGTCCTTCATCTGGGCATACTCGGCATCACTGAGCCGACCCTTCTTGCGTATCAACTCGGTCGGCACGGCCAACTTGCCCAGGTCATGGATCAGAGCCGACCATTTGACCGTTTCGAGTTGGGTTCCCGTGAAGCCGAGTTGCTCCCCGATCATCTGGGCGAAGTACGCCACACGCTCGGTGTGGCCCCTGGTGTACATGTCCTTCGCTTCGAGTGTCTTGACGAACCCCCGAATCGCACTGAGGTGCGACTCGCGCAACTGGGAGAAGGCGTAGAGGGACATGTGCCCGATGCCGTACACGCCGACGATCAGCACCAGAACCGCGGGACGGCCGGCGATCAGGAACGCCGCACCGATGAGACCTCCGAGGAGGCCCATGACCACCTGCCCGGAGAAGAGGACCGGCATCTGGGACCACGGCTGGAGGTTGTCGTTGCCGTAGACGGTCTTCACCGCCTTTCGCACCAAGAGGTTCTGCACCGTGGCATAGGTGAGGGCGGCCAGTGACGAGGCGACGGCGACTCTCAACAAGTTGCTCGTGCCCACGTCGTCGATCTGCCCCAGGTTGACGTCGAGCAGGAAACCGGCCGCCGCGGCCGACATGACCATCTGACCGAAATTGGCCATGGGTTGGAACCACCGGCGCTCCTTGAAGTCCTCCGGAACGAATGGCCCTATCGCAACCATCAGGGCCATGGCGAACATCGCACTGGAACCGGGCTGAATAGCGAAGATAACGCCAGAGGTCATCACCACCATCACTGACGAAGACTGGAGCATGCGATCGTTGACCTCCACAGCGAAGAATTCGAGAAGGACAAGCAAGGCGGCGAAAGGGACCCACAAGAGCCAATTGGGCGGCTCCGAGATCAAGTACGAGACGACGAGAGTGAGAACGCCCAGCAAGAAATAGGGCACAGCGATTCGAAGTCGTCGCTGCACCGAGGGGTGGAGACGTTGATAACGCCTC
>JBFFIL010000004.1:0-17815 GCA_041556535.1 Acidimicrobiia bacterium
TCGTTGCTGCCGGATTTCTGGTCCTGACCATCGCCGAGACCCTGCTGTGGGTGAGTGGCCGTTCAGGTGATCCTGGATATGAGACGGGGTTCGCCGGTGGTGCCATGTTCTACGTCCCAGGGCTGATGCTGGTTGCGGCGCCCGGCGTGTATCACTGGGTCGTACGCGCATTTGCCGCTCTCGGATCCGTCGTCTGGGCAGCCGGCTCCGTCGGGTACTTGACCGGCGGGTCACTCTCTCACACCGATCCGGTCGCCATGGTGGGATACGCGCTCGTGTCGGTCGCGTTCATCGGAGTCGCCGTGGCCGCTTTTCGACGGAGCCCACCGTTTGGCGACGCCGCCCCCGCTGCGAGCATCCGCTCGGACCTGACCCGGAGCGCAAGCCTTTGACGGACATCGCCCGAATCCTCTTTGCAGCCACGGGGTTCTTCTGGCTTCTGATCGGGATTCTCACCGGTCTCCTCCAGGATCGAGGAGTGGGGCCAACCTTCGTGTTCGTCTCGGAGCGCACCGACACCATCCTGTACCAGGGACCACCCCAGGAGATCCTCGACTCCAACGACGGCCTCACCACGTTCCGCTACACCGCCATCCGCGTGATCGCCGGTCTCCTCGTGGCAGCAGGTGCCCTGACCGCGGGGCTTGCCTGGTACGGGCTACGGGATCCCCAAACCTGGGTCCTGGCCATCCTCACCGTCGTTGGCATGGCCGTGCTCCCCTATTGGTGGATCAGCCTCGCCCCCTACCGAGACGCCGGGATCCCCCTCAGGCTCACCGACATACCACCCCTGATGTGGGCACCCGCCATAACCATGCCTCTTGCCAGCGTGCTGGGCTGGATCGATCACCTCCGAGCCTGAGCGGCACCAGGCGCTGGTGCGGCCGTTGTCGGCGGGCGTCCGGCGTTATCGTCGCCCGATGCGACCGGTATTCACGAGAAGCAAGCTCTCCATTGGGGTAGGGCTCCTGTCAGCCCTCTTGATCATCCCGTCGGCGGCGTCGGCGGACGAGCACGAGGTCGACGGTCGAGCTCACATCTCATGGGTCGAGGGCGTGTTGGACCAGGACGGACAACTCTGGTTCAAGGTGGGCTTCTACAGGCCCTGGGCGGACACGCCTCCGCGCGACATCTATCACCTGACCTTTTCCCTCGAGGTCGTCATCGGCGACGAGAGCAAAGAGGTCGGATGGACGACTGAGGGTGGCGAGGAGACCTTTTTCGGCGACGAAGGGACGCAAGCTTTCATCCTCGACAATGGCTGCGTACTGGTGGGGACCGGACTGAAACCAACAGGCTCCTACCAGGTGGAGATCTTCACCGACTTCGCGTCGTGGACCAACAGGGAGACGACCAGCCTCGTCAACGGGCACCAGGACATGGGCACCTCGTCGGAATTCATAGACCAAGGGGATCCCATGACCGTGTTCGGGGTACCCGTATTCAACCTCACCACCGGTCAGCCGGTGGACGGCGCTGGAGGAGGCCTGGCTCAGCCGAAGAAGTCGTCAGAATCATCGGACTCCGGTGCTCCGTCCTCTGGTGACCCGGGCACGACAAGCGATCAGGCATCCGACACTGGCGGCATGGATCTGGGTGTCGTGTTCGCACTGGTGGCGCTGTTGACCGCGATCCTGTACTGGTTCTTCCGGATCCGGCCCAAGCGCTACGCCTACCGTGCAGACCGGGAGGTGGGGCTCGACATCGTCGAGGAGTCGGCACGGCCTGACCCCGATGCGAGCGCTAACGATGACGAGCGCCCCGTTCCAGAGGGCGAGCCAACTGAAGGGATCTTTCCCCTTGTGGTCGAAGAACCGGACACCACTTTCGAGGATCCATGCTGGGAGCAGAATCGAAAGCTGAACGATGCTCAGGACCGGCTTCGCGACCTCGAAGCCGAGCAGGCCGGGACGGATCCGTCTCACGAGGAAACCCACAAGGCACTGGAACAGGCGATAGAGCAGGCCAGGGACAATGTCGCCGCGGCGCAGCGCGCCCTCGAGGACTGCATCGAGAAGCACCGGGAAGGCGAGTAGAGCGCCACTGAAGATGTGAAGCCGTGTGGTCCCGGGAGGTGTACCCGGGACCACTGTCTGGTGTTGGACGATGCCTCAGGGGAGGGTGTCGACGTACTCGCCCACATGTGCGAGGGCTAGCTGGATGCTCTCGAGTCGCGGGTAGATCGGGAATCCGTCGACCAACACATAGGACATCTCGGCTTCGACTTCGGGCTTGTTCTCGGTCAGCCAGACTCTGAAGTCCCTCGTGAAGTAGTACCACTCGGCTTCTTCGCCAGCCGCGGCTCCCGGCGGGCTCACGTCTTGGCTTCCCGATGCGATCACTTCTCCCCCGTCGACCACGAACTTGTATTGCTCACGAATCTCCAACCCCGCGGCGCCGTGGAAGGCATTCGTGAGGACTGTGTCGCATCGGACGTAATAGCCGACCAGGTCTTCTGCCCCGGGTTCGGCCAGCTCGGGCCAATCCGACCGTTGATCGGTGATGCACTCAGCGACTTCGTAATGGCCGGAGGCCGCCATCATCGCCTGGTGCATCTCCTGGTCGGAGTTGCCGATGCTGGCCGGTCCACGACGTCGCAGCTCGACCCACGTTGCGTGGTCCCCGGAGTTGTAGACATCGAAAGTGGCCAGGACAACGGCGATCGCGGCGCTCTCGCCCGCGTCCGACTCGGCATCCACGGTTGTCGTTGGCTCGTCGTTCGCCGCGGGTTCAGGCTGCGATCGGGTGGTGAGAACTATGGACACGCCAAGAATCAGGACGGCGGCCGCCGCGACCAGCCAGACACCTGTCGGCCTCTTCTCCTTTTCGTCGGTCTCCGGTCTCGTGTCTAGCTTCGTCACTTCGCTGCTCCTCGGTTCGAGGGTGGCGAGGTAGCGGGCGCCGTCTTGGTCTACGAGATCGAGGTCTTCGACTCGCGGAACAGGATTGGATTCGATCAACAGCGTGAAAACGCGGTCCTCGGGTTTCACCACGCTCCTCCTTTCTTCGCAGCGGGGGTTTTGTTGCGTTTCCTGTCGATGCGGTCGAACTGCTTGGAGAGGTTCCGCTTGGCCGCATGGAGTCGCTGGCGGACGGCTCCGATGCTGATGTTGAGGGTCACCGCGATGTCGGCCTGCGGGAGCTCCTCCCATGCGCTCAGCAGGAGAATCTCCTGGTCGGTCGGCTTCAGATGCGACAGTGCGTCGAGGACCTGCCGGGACTCGTCTCTCATCACGATGACGTCCTCAGGCACTATCTGGACTTCCTCGCCGATCGCGGTCAGCTTCGCGCCGAGACGGCTTCTACGGGATGTACCTCTCCATTCGTGACCCAAGACGCGATAGGCCACTCCGTACAGCCATGGCAGGATCTCAGAACCGCGCGGAACCTGATCGATTCTCCGCCAAGCGATGAGAAACGTGTCGGCTACCACGTCGTCGACTCGCTCCGCGGTGGTGCGCCGGCGGCAATACGCATAGACAGGGCGGTGAAACCGCTCATACAGCTCTGTGAAGCGAGCATTGCTATCCGTCACTGCATGACCTTGCCACGTGTGAGATCCTTCACGATGTGTAAATGCCCACCCGACGGCATGTATCAGAGAATTCCTCTGATAGACCGGCCGAGGCGGGCATAAACCCTCCAAGCAACGGGGGTTGCGATGGGCGACACCGGGTACGGCCGACCCGGCATCGTCCAACCGGAGCGTCACGACCGGCGTGGCTACCAAGAATCTGTTCTTCTCGTACGCCGAGACTCCATGGCTGGTGGCCACTGCCTGGATTCGGGAGGGCCGCCCTCAGGGTCCGGTGTTCTCCCAAACCTGGGTGGGCTACGCAGTTATCGGCTCGAGTCTCCTTGGTTGCTGTACACGCTCGTGCTCAGACCGGACCGTCCCGCCGTCCTCGTGCTCTTCCCGATCATCTTCGGCGCGGGCATGCCGGTCACCGATCGACAGCCTCGGATCGCCGCGCCCACAAACGTCTTCATGGCCAGCTGGAGCCAGGAAGCCACTTCGAGCCGAATGGAGCGTAGAGACGCCGGCGAGAACGACCGCGGCCCTCGAGACGATCGGTATGGCGGTCAATCGCCCGTGAGTAAGTAGAAGGTACGGTCGGCATCGCCGAAGGTAAGTGCCCTCTCGACGACTATGAGGGCGCCATCGAGTTGGTCTGTTGGCACCGAGACGCATTCAGACCCTCTAATCCCTCGCTGGCTGATGACTTCGTTGGTGGCGTCGATGTCATTGGGGATCACTCCGCAATAGTCCTCGGCCGCCCCACCAAACATGTCGTCGTCTGCCCCCAGGACGCCAACCTGAACATCCACCCACCACACGCCGAAGCCCCCGCCAACATAGGTTGCCTCGAATTGCAGGAGAATGAACTCTCGTCCCCCGACCGGCCTACGGCTGAAGAAGCTCTCGTCTAGGACTGCGTTGGTTCCATTCAGCAGCGCTCCCGTATATGTGACGTCCCAGTCGCCCACACGGACGGTGACCCCGGGAGGCAAGGGATCCTGGCGCGTACCAAGCGGTACTGCGGAGATCGTGGTCTCCACCACCTGCGGGACGGTTGTAGTCGCACCGCTGCGGTCGCTCTCAGGGCCCGAGCCGCAACCGGACGCGATGATCAGAATCGCAGCCAACGAGGCCATCTTCTTCATCATGATCTCCGGGTGAAGGTGAGCCCGGCGACCCTAGTTCCGTGTGATCGAGATCGTTTCGGTGCCTCCGGATGCCCGGCGCACCTCGAAGAGGATCTCCTCGCCGGGATCGCCCAGCATGGTTGACGCGCCTGGTGGTGGCCTGCTTCTGAGGAGACTTTCGATCGTTGAGTCTGGAAAGGCTCAGAGGGGCGTGACGGCATACAACTGCCAATGGCCCTCGACACCTTTGAGGGCATGAGCCCCGCGATCTTCGAAGCCGATCCCCGCGCCGGTAACTAGATCTTTCACTGTGCTGGTCACCATGATCTCTTGAGGAGAGGCTTCGGTCATGACCCGAGAGGCGATGTGAACCGCAATCCCTGCAACATCATCGTGTCGCTCCTCGATCTCCCCCATGTGAATCCCGCAACGTATCTCGAGATCGAGTCGGTGAAGTTCGGAACGTAATTCCTCAGCTGCTCTTATGGCGCGGCCCGGACCATCGAGGGTTCCCAACAGCCCGTCACCGGTGCTCTTCACGAACCTGCCTCCATAGGATTCGAGAACCGTCCGGGCGGTTTCGTCGTGGAGATTGAGAAGGGCGCCCCATCGTCGGTCACCCATCAACTCGGCGCGCTTCGTCGAATCAACGATATCGGTGAACACGATCGAGGCGAGAGTGCGGGCTGAGGGAGCTTTGCGTTGCGAGTCAGCGAGGAGACTCTCCAAGGCTGTAATCGTTAGATCGGGAGTCTCCCAATAAGGGAAGGCATCTCCACCTGGCAGCTCGACAAAAACCGATCCCTCGATGTGGTCAGCGAGATACAACCCGTGCTCGATCCGAGAGGGTGGAGCCGCAATGCGGTGCAAGATAAGGGTCGGAACCCTTATCGACGGAAGGAGTGAGCGCGCGTCTGCTTCCACCGTCGCCCTCGAGTACTCCATCGCCGTCTCGGGGCTTGCGATACTCCGCTGGAAACGAGCTACCCACCTCAGGAATCTCGGATCATCGGCCCTGCTCGGAAAGAACAGTTGTGCAGCCAGGTCGCCCTCGGTGCCCCATCCATCGGTCATAGACGGATCAAATCGAGCATGAAACTCTGCACTGTCCATCCCAAACGGGTAGTCGTCGGCGTAAAGGGCGCGCGCCCCTGAATTGAACAGGATGAGCGCCCTGCATCGGTCAGGCCTCGTCGCAGCAAACAGCATCGCTGCAGGTCCTGAATCCGAGATGGCGAACAGGGCCGCTCTGTCACTGTCTACAGCGTCGAGAACACTCTCGATCTCCTGTGCAAAGGCTTCCCACGGCGGCAATGAGTCGATCGGGACAGAATCGGATGCTCCGGTTCCCAGTCTGTCAAAACGGATGACCCTGGCGAAGGAAGCGACCTGCTCGTGGAACAGCCGGATCATTGGGTCGTCCCACTCGATATCGAACGATCCCCAGTAGCCAGCGGTGATAAGAAGATCAACAGGCCCGTCGCCCGTGACCTGGTAGGCGATGCGCCGACCGTCCAACGCTGCGTAGCCAACGACCGGATCGACACTCATGGCCGGAGAGTACCCAGGCTGACTTGACGAGGCGCGACGTACCGAGGGCTGGCGGCCTTAGCCGGTTGCCACCCCTGGTTGTCGCCCCCATGCCCACTAGGCCGCGCACATAACCGGCAGTAAGTTCTCTGAACTCAGTCAATCAGGGCGACCGACCCGGTTCTCCGGCTGTCGGCGTGTGCTTCCAAGTCGCCGTGCAGCAGGGCTGCTCCGTTGACGCCGCCAAAGTACATGTGGCGATCATCGAACCATCGGATCGCCAGGTCGAGATCGCCGAGATCGACTCCCGTTTCCGCTGCGATCCGAGCGCCTGTATCGGCGAATTCGGGATGAACGCGCGGATGCTCGATCGCCTCGGCGAGATCGTCACCCCCGTAGATGACGCGGCTGACTGAAATGGCCAGGGCCGATGTGATGCGGTCCGCTCCGGGCGAGGCGACGGCGAGAGCCTGGTTCGGGGCTCTGGCGACTGTCGGCGCCATGTTGGACAACAGCCGGGCTCCGGGGACCTGAGCCTCCATCCCGCCGGGCGTCAGCTCGATCTCTCCCAGACAGTTATTCATCAACATGCCTGTGCCCTTGGGAATCACGCCCGAGCCGTAACCCGCAGAGAAGGACGCCGCCGCAGCGGAGCCGTCGACGTCCACAACAGACACGGCGATCGTCGACGGAGATCGAAGTCCCAGCTCCCGGAGCAGTCGGCCCGCCTCGGCTTCGAGATCTTCGGCGGGCTCCAGGCGATCGAGTCTCGCCGTGAAGGCCGACAGCAGCGACTCTGCCCACGCCGCCCCGCTCAGGTGATCCTGTGCAGCGTCGATCATCGCCAGCGATGCTGCCAACGTCACGCCACCGACCGCGGGTGGGGGGTTGGTCGCGAGTGCCCACCCACCCACCGACACCGCGAGAGGCGTCCGGAGGATTGCCTCGTACCCGACGAGATCCTGACGAGTGAGGAGGCCACCGCGCCCGGAGAGGTCGTCGACGATGGACGCTCCGAGGTCCCCCTTATAGAGAAGCTCGACCCCCTCCACGCCTATCTGGCGGAGCGTGTCGGACAGACCCTCGTAGTAGACGGTCTCGCCTACGCCGAGGAGCTTCTCGTCGCGGTACAGGGCTGCCTTCGAAGCCGGGTCGTGGGAGAAGATCGGCTCCCCAGAGTCCTGGAAGTACAAGGACGCGGCCGCGCCCAAAGGGAATCCGTCCTCGATGAATGACGCGGCGATCTCCATGAGAGCGCTCCACGGGATCGCGCCAAATCGCTGCGATGCCGTGGCAAGTGCCGCGAATGAGCCGGGGACCGCGACGGACCCGGCGTCCACGATTGTGGTCACGCCCCCGCCGTAATCCATCGTCACGGTCCGGTGAAAGACGTCTCCATCGTGGCCGAGACCGGGAGCAGCGACATAACCGTCGATCACCACCGGATCACCACCGGCAGGGGCGATGGTCAAGAACCCACCCGCGCCGGGCGCGCAGATCCCGGGTTCGGTGCACATGGCGACGAGGGATGCCACCACTGCGACATCTGCAACGGTTCCTCCGGCCTCACCTGCGACCGTCGCCGCGTCAGTCACTACCCGATTGGGCCCGGCAACGGCGAGACGCGGCATCAGTGAAGGGTAAATGCCGTCCTGACGGCGTTGGTGCTAGGTCTCCTCGGAGCCTGCCTCGGCAGCAAGCTTCTTCGCCAACTCGGTGGCTGCTTCGGATGACTCGGCGACCTCTGCCCGGTCGGTGAGGAACGTGACCTGGTTGTCGAGCACCTGAAGAAACCCACCGTGGACGCCGATGGTCGTCCGCTCCCCCGACTCGGCTTCGATCTCGATGGCGCCTGTGGCGAGCGACCCCATGAGTGGCTGGTGGTCGGCCATGATTCCCAACTCGCCGTCGGAGGTGCGGGCTACGACGATCGTTGCCTCTCCGCTCCACACCGTCGCCTCCGGCGACACGACATCGACTTGGAAGACTGCCATTTAGGCAGCACTCTCCTGGGACATCCCGGCTGCCTTTCGCTCGACGTCCTCACGGCCGCCAACCATGTAGAAAGCCTGCTCGGGGTACTGGTCCATCTCACCGTCGATGATCGCTTGGAACGCCGCGACGGTCTCTTCGAGCGGGGTGTAGATGCCGGCCTGCCCGGTGAACTGCTCAGCAACGAACATCGGCTGGGCCAGGAACCGCTGCATCCGGCGGGCGCGACCCACCACAAGCTTGTCCTCTTCACTCAGCTCATCGATGCCGAGGATGGCAATGATGTCCTGGAGGTCCTTGTACCTCTGGAGGATCCTCTGCACCTCAGTCGCCACGAAGTAGTGGTCCTCGCCCACGATCTGAGGGTCGAGAGCGCGACTCGTCGAGTCGAGCGGGTCCACCGCGGGGTAGATGCCCAGCGCGGTCAGCGGTCGTGAGAGCACCGTTGTGGCGTCGAGGTGGGCGAAGGCAGTGTGGGGTGCGGGGTCGGTGATGTCGTCGGCTGGGACAAAGATTGCCTGGAGCGAAGTGATCGAGCGGCCCTTCAACGAAGTGATTCTCTCCTGGAGGAATCCCATCTCGTCGGCGAGGTTGGGCTGGTAGCCGACCTCTGATGGCATCCGGCCCAGCAAGGTGGACACCTCAGATCCTGCCTGGGTGAAACGAAAGATGTTGTCGATGAACAACAGTACGTCCTGCTGCTGAACATCGCGGAAGTACTCGGCCATGGTCAGCGCCGACAGAGCAACCCGGAGACGCACCCCTGGGGGCTCGTCCATCTGGCCGAACGTGAGGGCGGCCTTGTCAATGACACCCGACTCTTGCATCTCGAGGAACAGGTCGTTTCCCTCGCGGGTGCGCTCGCCCACGCCGGCGAAAACCGACACGCCACCGTGCTGGGTGGCGACACGGTTGATCATTTCCTGGATGAGGACCGTCTTGCCGACACCGGCACCGCCGAACAGACCGATCTTCCCACCCTGCAAGTAGGGGCAGATCAGGTCGAGTACCTTGATCCCGGTCTCGAAGACCGACTTCTGCGGCTCCACATCCTCGAAGGCCGGAGGGGCGCGGTGGATGGGCCAGCGGGGCTCCCCGAAGTCCTGGTCAGGAGCGTCGAGCGAGTCACCCCACACGTTGAAGATGTGGCCCAGGGTCTGGTCGCCGACGGGCACCGTGATCGGCCCGCCGGTGTCGACCACCTCGGAGCCCCGGGTCATGCCGTCGGTCGGTGCGAGCGCGATGGCCCGGACCTTGGATCCGCCAAGATGCTGGGCCACCTCGGCGATGACCATCTTGTCCTCTCCCCCTAGGGAGAAGCTCACCTCGATCGCATTGAGGATCTCGGGCAGGCTGTCCGGAGGGAACTCAACGTCCACCACGGGCCCCGCCACCTTGACAATCCGCCCTACCGCTCTCGCGTCACTCATTCGCTAGCTCCATCGTTCGTTGTCTCGCGTTCCATGCGGCGGGTCATCACGATTCCGCCAAAGCCTCTGCCCCACCGACGATCTCGGTGATCGCCGTGGTGATCTCCGCCTGCCTCGCCCGGTTGCGCTGCACGGTGAGAGTCTTGATTAGCTCCTCGGCGTTGTCGGTGGCTGCCTTCATGGCGCGACGACGGGCGCTGTGCTCGGACGCAGAAGCCTCGAGGAGCATGTTGAAGATGATCGCCTCGACATAGGAGGGCAGGAGGCGGGAGAGGATCTCGTCCGGCGAGGGTTCGAATTCGTACGAAGCCCTCACCTCGTTGTCCTCAGTCTCCGGAGGGGTGATCGGCAACAGCTCGCTGTGGGTGGGAACCTGGGTGAGAGCCGACTGGTACCTGGTGTAGAAGGCCTCGAGCACATCGATCCGGTGGTCGGCATACGCCCCCATGACCATGTTGGCGATCGCACGGGCGTCGCCGTACCCGGGCGTGTCGGTCACGCCGAGGAACGACCGCTCGATCCGATAGCCCCGGTAGCGGAAGTAGCTCTGGGCTTTTTTGCCCACGGCGAAGATGACGACGTCGCTGCCTTCTCGCACCACCTCTTTGATCCGGACCTCGGCCATGCGGATGATGTTGGAGGCGTATGCCCCCGCCAGGCCGCGGTCAGAGGAAACGATCAGCAACCCAACGGTCTTCGGCTCTCTCCTCTCGAGGAGCATGTGCGACGTTCCAGCGCCAGCGGAACCAACGTTCTCGATTACCTCGACCAGCTTCGCCGTGTATGGCTGGGAACCCTGGACGCGTGCCTGGGCCTTGGGTATTCGGCTGGCAGCAATCAACTCCATGGCACGGGTGATCTTCTGCGTCGCCTCCACGCTCTTGATGCGTCGGGTCGTGTCTCGAAGCTGTGCGCTTGCCATGGCCTACTCGTCGATTCCCGAGCCTTGGAAAGTCTCCTTGAAAGCGGCAACACCCTCGGCCACCTCGTCGCCGTCTGGAAGCTTGCCGCTTTCGGCAATGCCGGACAGCAGGTCCGAGTGGCGGGATTTGAAGAACGCCCTCAGCTCCGCCTCGAACCGCCGAACATCGCGAACAGGGACGTCATCCATATGGCCTTCGGTCACCGCGAAGAGGGCGAGAACCTGCTCCTCGACAGGCACCGGTGCGAACTGGGGCTGCTTGAGGACCTCGACGACGCGGCGCCCACGCTCCAACTGGGCCAGCGAACTGGCGTCCAACTCCGAGCCGAACTCAGCGAACGCCGCCAGTTCGCGGAACTGAGCCAGGTTGAGGCGCAAGGGGCCGGCGATCTTCTTCATCGCACCGATCTGAGCGTTGCCCCCGACGCGGGACACAGACTGGCCGGCGTCGAGAGCAGGGCGGACACCCTGGAAGAACAAGTCGGTCTTCAGGTAGCACTGCCCGTCGGTGATCGAAATCACATTGGTCGGGATGTAGGCGGAGATGTCGTCGGCCTTGGTCTCGATCACGGGGAGACCGGTCAGCGAGCCGCCGCCGAGCTCATCACTCAACTTGGCGCAACGCTCCAGGAGGCGGCTGTGGAGGTAGAACACGTCTCCGGGGTAGGCCTCACGTCCGGGAGGCCTGCGCAACAGGAGCGACACCTCACGATACGCAACGGCCTGTTTGGAGAGGTCGTCGAACATGACGAGGGCGTGCTCGCCGCTGTACATCCAGTGCTGGCCGATGGCCGACCCGGCATAGGGGGCGTACATCTGGAGCGCGGGGGCATCGGAAGCGGCAGAATGAACCACCACGGTGTAGTCCATGGCGCCGTGCTCCTCGAGAGTGGCGACGACTTCGGCCACCGTCGACGCCTTTTGCCCGATGGCGACGTAGATGCACTTCACCGCCTTGTCGGTACCCCAGTACTGCCTCTGGTTGATGATCGTGTCGACCAGAAGAGCGGTCTTGCCGGTTTGGCGGTCACCAATGATCAGCTGACGCTGGCCCCGGCCTATCGGGGTGAGCGAGTCAATGGTCTTGATGCCGGTCTGCAGTGGCTCCTTGACCGGCTGGCGTTGCACCACCGACGGAGCCTGCGTCTCGAGCAACCGACGCTCGGTCGTCTCGATCGGGCCCTTGCCGTCGATCGGGTTGCCGAGTGGGTTGATGACCCGTCCCAGCAAGCCGTCACCCACCGGCACCGAGAGCACGCTGCCGGTCTGTTTGACCGGGTTTCCCTCTTCGACGTGGTTGTACTCGCCAAGGAACACGACGCCGATGTCGGTCTCGTCGAGGTTGAGGGCCACTCCTATCAACCCGCCGGGGAACTCGAGCAGTTCCGAGGCCATGGCTCCGGGCAAGCCTTCGACGCGGGCAACGCCGTCGGCAATCGAAGTCACGTAGCCGACGGTCTCCTTCTCCACCTCGGGCTCCCATCCTTCGAGCTTTGCTCGGAGCGTCTCGGTGATCTGGTCGGCTGTGATTGTGAAGTCGGTCATCGTTGGTTACTCCTGACTGCCTGACGCAGCGAATCGAAACGACGTGAGAGCGATCCGTCGATGACGGTGTCCCCCACCCGGGCCACCAGGCCCCCGATCACGGACGGGTCGACTACCACCTTCACCTCGACGTTCTTCCCCGTTGCACGGCCGAGAGCGGCGGCAAGACGCTCGACCGTGTCGTCGTCGAGCGCTACAGCCGATCGAACCTCTGCAACAGCCTTCTTTCGTGACGCTGCGGCCGCCTCGACGAAGGCCTTGGTGATGGCAGGGAACTCGGACGCCCTGCCCTGGCTGACCACGAACTGCACCAGGCCGACCGACAGCGTGGACGCCCTGGCGCCTATGAGCTCGTCGATGATCTCGTGCTTCTTGTCCAGTGGCATTTGTGGGTCGGTGAGGGTCGCCCTCAGCTCGGACGATTGTTCTATCGCCAGCGCCACTGCCCGAAGCTCCGTCTCGACTCGCTCGAGCTCACCTTCGGCGCGAGCCATGGCGAAGACGCCCTCGGCGTAGCCATCGATTCGCTCGGACAGGTCGGTCACTTAGAGTTTCTCCAGGTCAGCCAGATAGCGGTTGATCAGGTCTTCGTGGGCATCGGCGTCGAGCGACTCACCGACGATCTTCCCGGCGAGATCCATCGAGATGTCACCTACCTGGCTCCGGGCATCCGAAAGGGCGCGTGAAACCTCTGCCTCGGCGTCGGCACGCGCCTTGGCGCGAATCTGCTCAGAGTCGGCCTCCGCCTTGGCGACGATCTCGGCCCTCAACTGCTCGGCAGTGCCCCGGGCATCCTCGATGATCCTGTTGCCCTCTGACTTCGACTCGGCCAACTGAGCCCGGTAGTCGGCCAGGAGGCTCTCGGCCTCGGCTTTGGCCTTCTCGGCGTCTTCCATCTGGCCCTGGATTGCCGCCTGTCGCTGCGCCAGGGTCTTGTTGATGGTCGGAAGTGCCCACTTCCAGACGAAGTAGAAGACGATTGCGAAGGCGATGATTCCGGCGATCAGCTCCGATGACTCCGGAAGGACCAGCTCGGCGCCGCCTCCCCCGGTCTCCTCTTCCTCCGCCGCCAGAATGGCAAGTGCGGTGATGAACTGCATTTGCTGAGTCTCCTTAGGCGATGAAGAACAGGACGAAGCCGATCAATGCGAGGGCCTCGGTGAATGCGATGCCCAGGAACATCGTCGTTCTGACGGTTCCGGCCATCTCCGGCTGACGGGCCATGGCGGTTATGGCGTTGCCAACCACGATGCCAATGCCGATGCCGGGCCCCACGGCAGCCAACCCGTACCCGATGAGGGCGAAGGCTCCCTTGAGAAGCTCGATATTGCCTTCCATTCCTTCTCTCCTTAGTGCTCGAATTGAATTGACGTCTGTATGTACACGGCAGACAGCAAGGTGAAGATGTAAGCCTGGAGAACCGCCACGACGACCTCGAACAGCCAGATCCCCAGCCCGAGGACGAACCACGGCAGCCCGATGGCCGCTCTCAGCCCGATGTCGGGGGCAGCCATGGCGAAGATGACACCCGACGCGAGAAGGAGGGTGAGCATGAGGTGGCCGGCCAGCATGTTGGCGAAGAGCCGGACGGCGAGGGTGACCGGGCGGAGGATGAAGATCGAAACCAACTCGATGAGGCCCACGAGCCAGCGAAGGCCGACGGGCACATGGGTGGGCCAGATCGTGGCCGTGAGGTATTTGAACCCATTCTTCTTGAACCCGACGAAGACGAAAATCACATAGGTCACCAGGGCCAGGAAGAGCGGGAGGGCCATCCTCGAGGTGATCGGGAAGTTGATGAAGGGGGTTACCTCGAAGAGGTTCCCGACCAGGATGAACAGGAAGAGCGACAGCAGATAGGGCACGTACCTGTGGCCCTCCGGTCCGATGATGTCTTTCCCGATTCCGTTCTTGACGAACTCGACCATGGACTCGATCACCATCTCGAACTTCGACGGGACGAGCCGCTGCTTGCGAAGCCCAAAGTAGAGAAGCCCTATGACTATCGCGGCGGCCAGAAAGATCAGGAAGCTGGTCCTGGTCCATATGAACTCGAATTCGAACCAGCCAAAGACGTCGTAGGGCCCGATGGTGAACCATGGGCTCCCGCTGAAATCGAACAGGTGGGTTACGTCTGCGGGAGCGCAGATCACCTCGTTGGCGACATCGCACTCGGCGGCGAGAATCAGTTGGTCCAAGTCAGTTCCCTTTCCCTACCTTTGGAGACGGCCATGGCCTCGAGCACCAACAGGGCCAGGTAGGCGACCACTGCGGTGATGCCGAAGGCGAGCCGATCGACATCGACGGCTACCGAAATCACGTAGACCAGCCCGACAAAGAGGCCGAGCCGGAGAGCGAAGCCGATCAGGGCGGCGGCATGATAAGCCTGAAGGCTGATCCTTGCGGAAATCGAGAGGATTGCGCCGAACAAGAGGAAGTTGGCGACCACGACCGCCACGCCCAATGCGGAGCTCCACGCCCCATCCCAACCGCGGATGAGCCAGAAGATGGCGACGATCACAGGCGCGACCCAGACCGCCCGCGCCACCGTGTGGCGGGCCATGACGCTCTCTACGGCGACGTCGGCATTCTCAACGTCCACGGGGGTTCTCCTCGATCCTCTTCGAGTAGTGCCAGATTCGCATGAAGCCGGAGTAGGCACCGGCCAGGATCCCGATCACGACTAGCCAAGGGGCGGTGCTGAGCCAGAGATCGGCCAGATAGCCGAGAAGCGCTCCGGCTGCCACCGATCCGAAGAACGAGCCGGATTCGACCCAGCCCGACGTGAGCGCGCCCGGATCTGTCTTGGTGGCTTGGTGTTTCACGGTTCCTCGATACGAGTGCTTGTGAATTTCTTCACAAAGTCTACTTGATGCCCCTGAAATAGGCAAACTGAACCTACCAAAAAGCAGCTCTTCTCTCTATTTCGGCAAGCGGGTCCAGGGCAATTCTGGCTGTCACCTGCTTTTTCCCAGCAGACCGCTGCAAATTGCGTTGCCTGTAAGCCGGCTAGGCGCGGACAGACTCTGGCCGCGATCGTCCCGACACCGCCTCCCGGAAGACCTCGAGGCCGGAAGCCATCGCCCCCCTTCAAAGCCTCTCGGCCTTCACAATCGAGCCGACCCATATAACTTGAAGGGACACGATGAGACAGGGCACCCCAACATTGATGCGCCGCGCGCTGTTGCTCGCAACGTGCCTCGTCTTGCTGCTCGCCTCGACAGCCGCCGCCCCGGCTGCCTACGCAAGCGCTACGCCTTCGCTGCCGCTCGAGCGCGCCGACACGGGTGATGGGGTCCGCGCGGTCCAAACACTGCTAGCTGCCGTCGGACAGTCGCCAGGCCCAATCGACGGGATCTTCGGGCCGATGACCGAGGCGGCCGTCGAGGCCTTCCAGAACAGCGAGAACCTGGATGTCACCGGAGTCGTCGACCAGGCCACCTGGGACGCCCTCGTCGCAGCCTTGCCCGAGGTCTTGATGGAACGAGGCGATAGCGGAGACGAAGTCCGGGCTCTGCAGCAGCTGCTCGCCGACGCCGGTCACGACCCGGGCCCGATAGACGGGATCTTCGGGCAGATGACCGAAAGCGCCGTGGAAGCCTTCCAGTCGGCTAACTCCCTACCCGTGACCGGGCTCGTGGATCAGGCCACGTGGGACGCCCTCAACGCCGATGCGCCCGAGATCTTGATGGAGCGAGGAGACAGAGGCGACGACGTGCGGGACCTGCAGCTCCTCCTTCTCGAAGGAGGCTTCGACCCGGGCCCGATCGATGGGATCTTCGGGAGCCTCACCCAGTCAGCAGTTGCCGGTTTCCAGGGCGCGAACGACCTGCCTGTCACTGGGAAGGTCGACCAGGCGACCCTGGATGCGCTCACCGACTCCCAGGAGATCCTGCTCGAGCGGGGTGACTCAGGCGCGGAGGTAGTGGCGCTTCAGGAGAAGCTCGCAGCTGTCGGGTACAACCCGGGCCCGATCGACGGCGTCTTCGGCCCGATGACCGAGGCAGCCGTGGCCGCACTCCAGAGCATTCACGGGCTCGACACTCACGGTGGTGTGACACAGGACACGCTCGACAAGCTGGACGAGCTGGTCGCTCTGGCGGCGACTGCCTACAGCTACGGATACAACCCGGCCGGGGGCCCCGACCAGTGGCTCGGCCTGATCACCGAGGTCTTCTCCCAAATCGGCCTCGACGTGGAGAAGTGTGGGATCGACGATCGATCGGAGGACTGCATCGGCCCTCAGATCGACAACGCCATGGTGATCATGGTCTGCGAGAGCGACGGGAACCCTTGGGCCGTCAACTGGGCCTCAGGCACGACCGGGCTCTTCCAGCATCGGCCGATTTACTGGGCAGATCGGGTGTCACGGGCCCAAGCGCTGTTCCCGACACTTCCGTCGGACGCCACCCCGTACAACCCCGAGCACAACATCATGGTGGCCGCACTGCTCGTGCACGAGTCACGGGACGCGCTCCTCGGCTACAACTTTCTGAACGGCGCGTGGGACGACGGACCCGAGCCCTGGGGTCACTGGGACGGATCGAGCCGGCACTGCGCCGACCCGCCCCTCGTAGACCCGTAGGCCGCCACGCTCGCCACATCCTCCGAGCCGCCCAGCGGGCCCGCCTGGGCATACACGCCGGGGCCGGGTACGATGGATGTACGTCGTGATGCTTCTGGCGACGGTAAACACGGAAGCGCCTCTAGGAATCTTGGGACCTCGCACCTTTCAGCCGTAGTTGGGAGCGCAGGTCCTTTTCCTATCTTGGGGAAACTCGCCCCGACCCGGTCACCCTCGTCGGCCGCAGTTAGGCCGCACCGGACCGTTACGGTGGAAGCATCACCCACTCGCCAGACCGACTCGTCATGAGGTGCACCAACTGCGGTGTCATCTTCCCCGCAAGACTTGATCTCGCGCCCGAAGACTACGAAGAGACGGCAGTCGATGACAAGACCTACAAGTGTCCCGTCTGCGCCAACTTCGACACCTACACGAAAGAAGACCTCTTCTACGACCGATCCGGCTGACCGTCATGGCACGCGAACCCCTGGGGCGGGGCGACCGCGGAGGAGGTCGCTCCGTGTTTGTCGTCTCAGACGTGGCCGGCGAAGTCGCTCGGGTAGGGACTGAACAGGGCTGCGAGCTCCGAGACCCTCGCTGACACCTCCATCAGCGCCGCCTCGTCACCCCTCTCCTTCAGCGCCCTGGCCATCAAAGAGGCCACCTCTGAAGCCTGCTCCTCCTTCATGCCCTGTGTGGTCATGGCAGGAGTGCCGATACGGAGCCCGGATGCCCGAAAAGGGGGCCTCGGGTCGTTGGGGATCGTGTTGAAATTCAGGGTTATCCCGACACCGTCGAGCAGCTTCGCCGCCTCTTTGCCGGTCAGATCCTCGTCGACGGAGCGCAGGTCGATGAGGTAGAGATGATTGTCGGTTCCGCCCGACACGACCCTCACTCCCTCGTCCTGGGTCTGATTCGCCATCGCCCTGGCATTGGCGACGATCTGCTCCGTGTACTCCCCGAACGCGGGCTGCATCGCCTCGTGGAAGCACACCGCCTTGGCTGCGATTTGGGACTCGATCGGGCCCCCCTGGACGTTGGGGAACACAGCCTTGTTGATCCCCTTGCCGAAGTCCTCCCTGGCCAGGATCAACCCGCCGCGAGGTCCTCGAAGAGCCTTGTGCGTCGTGCCCGTGACAACATCGGCATGGGGCACCGGAGACGGGTGTGACCTGCCTGCGACCA
>JBFFIL010000005.1:0-17693 GCA_041556535.1 Acidimicrobiia bacterium
AGTTCAAATCTCCCCAGCCCGACCAAGAAACATGCGGGTCAGCAGCGTCGGAGCTCCGCTCGAGAATCAGTTTCCGGTGGTCGGCCCCGACCGGCGGCTTTCGGCGACACGTCGTACCTGTTCGGCAAATTCGGGGAAGTCGTCGAGAACGTCGTTGAAGTGCTCACGGTTGAGCGCGTACAGGTTGCAGTAGTCGACCGCACGCACGGTGTTAGATCGAGGTTGACTCCACAACAGTGCGGCTTCGCCGAAGAAGTCGCCGTCGTGGAGCGTGGCGACAACCTGGCTCTCATCGTCCGAGAGCACCTCCACAGTTCCCTTGTTTATGAAATAGATGCGGTGCCCTATGTCGCCCCGGCGAACGATGCGCTCACCGGGGATCGCAACTACACCGTCGAAGTGCAGCACGAGTTCCCTCAGAAATGTCTCGTTGGCCCCATCGAATAGCGGCACCTTGCGCAACACATTGCGATTGAGGTGAAGGGCGATCTCTGTCCTCAACGGCGTAGGCAGGTCCTCGAGCATCTCGGTCTGCCTGCCCTCCCGGCTCTCCCACAGATAGTTGTAGTAGTCGCGGACCTGGGCCTGGAGGTGGCGCGGGACCTGACGATCGCGCATGAAGTTGTTGATCGTCTCGAGCCGCCCCAGGTGCCGGGCGCGGATACCGTCGATGTTTGCCAGGAGGCTGGCCACGTTGCCGATGATGTAGCCGTACATGGCCGCGCCAAGCGCCATCACCACCATGGTGTAGGCGACCGGGCCCGCGCCGATCGGCACGATGTCTCCGTATCCCACGGTCGTGAGAGTCGTGATCGTCCAGTAGAGCGCCTGCTGGTACGGCCCCAACTCGAGGTGGGCCAGCCCAGGGCCACCGAGGGCGATCCATCCGCATGCAACCCAGTGTGAGATGAGCGAGATCCAGAACGCGAAGAAAGACAGGCGGAAAACGGCGGGATTGAAGGACGTGCGCACCCTCCACTCGCGTTGGAGCGCGAGGATGCGCAAAACCCGGAGAACCCTCAGAAGCGCCAGGACGCGGAGGGCGGTGGAGCCATCGCCACCTGCGATCCCGGGCAGCTCCGCGACCAGGTCGAAGGGCACGGCGGCCAGGACGTCGACAGCGAACCAAGTCCGGAGATATCGTCGACGGATAGCCTCGCGATCTGTCCCGAACAGACCCTTCGTCAGAGCGGGCCGGCTGAGTCTTCTGAGGACATCAGCCGCGAAGATCAGGGAAACGGCCGCCGACGCGGCCGTTAGCGCTCCGGATCCGGACAGGTCGAGGACGAGGGTGAGCGGCATCGCGACGGCGACCAAGACCGTGGAGAGGAGCACCAAGAGGTCCCACGAGCCGACGCCCAGCTCGTCGAGCCGCCTCAGGGGCGAGGGCTCGACTGATGGTGCTTGGCCCGCACGCGCGGGAGTGGGATGGCTCATCGATAGGTCCTCGGCACCAGGCGGATGGTATCGAGCGACCGGGCAGGCGGCTGAAACGCGTCCAATCTGGGCCGAATGTGGCGTGCCTTCCGATATGAAACGCCGTAGGGACCGTATGTGGTCCCTGGAGCCTTAGGTTTCGGGATTGGGGTCAGCCGATGAAGCGGTCCCACAGCCAGACGACTCCTTGAACGAGGCGCCAGCCGAGGTAGAGGACCGTGAGCACCACCATCAGCTTGAAGCTGAGAGGAGTCTTGATCTCCTCTTCGGGGCGGATTGGGTCAGTCATCCTCGGCTCTTGCTCCTGGCGACGATATGGATGGGTGTCCCCGTGAAGTCGTGCTCCTCGCGCAGCCGGTTCTCGAGGAAGCGCAGGTAGTCGTCACCCAACTCACCGCCCGATGTGAAGAGCACGAATGTGGGAGGAGCCGCGCCGGCCTGTACGGCGTAGTGGATCTTCGGGCGACGACCCTTCCTCACAGGGGGCGGATGCGCTGCAGTCCACTTCCTGACAGCTCGGTTGAGGCGCCCGGTGGGCACGCGAGTCTCACGGGCAACCCGCGCGGCCTCCAAAGCCGAACCCAGCCCCTTGAGGCGGGCGCCCGTCCGTGCAGAGACCCGGAGAGCGGGAGCCCAGCCGACGAAGCCGAACCTATCGGGCAGCGATGCCTCGGTCCACTCCTTCTGCTCCTCGTCGAGCGCGTCCCACTTGTTGAGGAGGATCACGAGCCCCACCCCGGCGTCCGCCGCCTCTCGGGCGATCCGCTGATCTTGATGGGTAACCCCTTCGGTGGCGTCCACCATCAGGATGGCGACATCGGCTTCGGCGAGAGCCTTACGCGCTCTGAGCACGGCGTAGAAATCGGCATCCTCCGAGATCTGTGGCTTCCTGCGGATCCCTGCCGTGTCGACCAGGCGATAAGCGATCCCGTCGATCTCTACGTCGACGTCTATCGGGTCGCGGGTCGTACCGGGGACCTCCGAGACGATTACACGGTATTCCCCCACCAGATGGTTGAGGAGAGTCGACTTCCCAACGTTCGGCCGCCCGACAATGGCAATCCGCGGCGTCGGATCAGGCACCGGTGACTCGACGCGCTCGGGCAGCACTCGCACGAGTTCGTCCAGCAAGTCCCCGACACCGCGCCCGTGGTATGCCGATATCGGGTGAGGCTGGCCGAGTCCCAGGCGCCAGAGACGATCCAGATCGGCGGCAGCACCCTGATCGTCGATCTTGTTGGCCGCCAAAACCACCGGCACCTGAGTCCCTCGCAGGATGGAGACCACCCCTGTGTCGTCGTCGGTCGGCTCGGTTGTCCCGTCGACAACCAACAAGACGGCGTCGGCGCCCGAGACAGCTGCCTCGGCCTGCTCTTTGATGGATAGGTTGAGATCCCCTCCCGGCTTGACCTCCCAACCACCTGTGTCAACGAGTATGAACTCACGCCCTGCCCAATCGGCTTCGAACTCTCGACGGTCCCGTGTCACCCCTGACATTTCCTCGACGACCGCCGACCGGCCTCCCACGACACGATTGACGAGGGTCGACTTCCCAACGTTCGGGCGCCCGACCACCGCGACTATGGGCAATTGGCTCATGGGAGGTTCATTCTGGTGGTGCGCCTGATCTCAGACGCTGATCAGGCTCAGGGCCTCGCTGGCCGTCCATTCCCTGTCTCTCTCGAGCCACGAGCCCTCCGTCGGGCGGGACGCGGACACGCCGGCTTCGACGAGGGCCTGCAGCGTGAGTACGAATGCGCGAAGTTGAGGTGGGAGCGGGAAGTACTCCTGTTCGTCTATAGCGCTCCAAAGCTCAAAGCCCTCCGACGGCGCGACCCTGTCGATCACCTCTTGTACCAGGTGGTCGGGCGCTGAGGCCCCAGCCGTCACTCCAACGGTTCTTGCCGAGGTGAGCCAGTGGTCCTCGATCGCGTCCGCCGAGTCGATCCGGTGCGCCGCTACGCCGTTTTCGGCAGCGACTCTCACGAGCGCCTGGGTGTTCGACGAGTTGTGTGAGCCCACCACGAGGATGACATCACACTCCCCCGCCAACTGTCCGACGGCTACCTGCCGGTTGGTCGTCGCATAGCAGAGGTCCGATTTGCGGGCCGTCTTCAGGTTCTCGAAGCGCTCTGCAGCATCTCCTAGGACGCTCTGCCACTCATGCATGCCCAGGGTCGTCTGCGCGACCAACGCGACCCTCGAAGGATCTCCCGGTGTGAAGTCGCCCAGACCATCTTCGGGCTCGACGAGCGTGATCGAGTCGGGAGCCTCGGCCACGGTGCCCACGGCCTCGTCGTGACCCTCGTGCCCGACGTAGATGATCTCGTATCCCTTGTTGGCCATCATCTTGACTTCGTGGTGCACTTTGGTCACGAGAGGGCAAACCGCGTCTATGACCACAGCGGCGCGGGCGGATGCAGCAGCGACCACCTCGGGGGAAGAGCCGTGAGCGGAGAGCATGACGGGAGACCCGGCAGGCACTTCCGCGATGTCATCGACGAACACCACTCCTACCCGCTCGAAGGCCCGGACTACCCATTCGTTGTGAACGATCTCGTGATAGCAGTAGACAGGGCCGTCGAAGATGCGGGTCATCCACGTCAGGGCCTTGATGGCCATTTCAACGCCGGCGCAGAAGCCTCTTGGTTCGGCGAGGAGCACTCGTTCGACAGGCATGGTTCGCAATGGTAGGAGGGGCTCCGAGGCTCAGTGATCGATCGGAATGAGGCTCATGACCATCTCTACGACCTTCTCGAATGTCATTTCCGTCGTGTCGACCACGATTGCTCCCTCAGGAACCGTGAGTGGCGAAGCGTCCCGCGAGGAGTCGAAGCTGTCGCGACGGTCGATTTCGGCCGCCACGACACGTGGGTCTTCACCGGTCTGCTCAGCCCGCCGCCGCGCACGTTCGCCTTGGGATGCGTCGAGATAGATCTTTACGTCTGCGTCGGGAAACACGACAGTCCCGATGTCCCTCCCCTCGATCACTCCCCTGCCACCGTGCGCCTCTATCCACTTCCTCTGGTGGCGCACCAATATCTGTCGCACCTCCGGATAGGACGAGATGAGAGACACGGACGAGGTCACGTCGTCCTCGCGGATCTCTTTGCCCACGTCTTCACCGTCTAGCCACATGGTCCCTTTCGCCTGGTCGAACCGGGCCGACTCGATGACACTCAACACGTTGGCCAGACCGTGAGGGTCGACCCCCGCGCGCAGCACTGCGAGGGTCGCGGCCCGATAGAAGGCACCCGTATCCAGGTGGGGCAGGCCCGTTCTCTCCGCAACCAAACGGCTCACGGTGCTCTTTCCGGTTCCTGCAGGACCGTCCACCGTGACTATCAAGCGTGACACCGCGTCGGAGACTAGGAGGAGAGGCGCGCCATTTCCTCCCAGTAGCCGGGCCATGTCTTGGAGACGACGCCGGCGTTTCGCACCGAGACATCGGCCACCCGAAGCCCGATCACGCCGAGCGCCATGGCGATGCGATGGTCGCCATGGGAGTCGATGGCACCTCCGTGGACATCTCCGGGCTCGATGTGCAGAGAGTCCCGCTCGACTCGAACTCCGCATCCGAGACGTCGCATCTCCTGGGCGAGCGCGGCCAACCGGTCCGACTCCTTGTGGCGGAGGCTGCCCAAACCGGATAAACGGCTGGGCCCGGACGAGAACATGGCCGCAACCGCGATGGCGAGAGCCCCATCGGGCGCGTCGGACATGTCGACATCGACCGGGGCCAAGGGCTCTCCGGTTCCGCGCAGTCGAATGTCGCCGTTCGAATCTCCAACCTCACACCCCATGGCGCCGAGCGAGCGCGCAACGGCGATGTCGGGCTGGTAGGAGTCGAGGCTGAGGCCCTCGATGACCACCTCACCCCCGCATATGGCGGCTGCGAGCATGGGATAGGCGGCTGCGGAGGCGTCCGGCTCGATGACGAAGTCGGTGGGCTCGTACCCCCCGGCGCTCACCTCGTAGCCGGTGATGGTCGGTGAGACGTTCGCCCCGAATGTCTCCATCACACGAGCAGTCAGCGCGGCGTACCCGTGGGAGGACTCGATGCCCTCCAGATTGAGGTTGGCCCCCTCGGCCATGAGAGGCGCCACCAGCATGAGGGCGGTGGCGAACTGAGACGTGAGTGATGAGTCGACGTCGATATTGCCGCCCCAGAGCCCCCCAACACCATCGACGCTCGCCGGAAGGAAGCCTTCGTTCGTCGTGATTGCCGCTCCTTGTCTGGACAGACTCCGGACCAAGCCGTCGATCGGTCTGCGGAGAAGACGGCCCTCGCCCTCGATTCGTGTCGTGCCGTCGGCGTGGGCTGCCAAAACAAGAGAAATTCGTGCGCCCAGACCCGATTGGCCGGCGTTGATCGTTTGACCAGGGGCGGCAAGGTGGCCACCGCTGCCGACAACGGTCCACGGCTCTGCTTCATCACTGATCTGGACACCAAAGGCTCGCAACGCCTCCACCGTCACGCTGCTGTCGTCTGCCCTCAGCGCCCCGTACAGGTGGGAACGCCCGTGCGCAAGACCTGCCGCCACCAGGGCACGAATCGTTATCGACTTGGACCCGGGAGGCCTGATCCGGGCGCTGATGGGCGCCGAGACTCTCTCCAGTCGTCTGTTGCTCAATCCGTCTTGCTCGCCTCCATGAGGCTTCGAACCTCATTCGCAGCGAGACGACGGTAGGCCGAAGGCTCGAGATCGGGAGCGGTGAGCGGGCCGATTGCGGTGCGAACGAGGCGGTCGACCTCGTGGCCGATCGCTTCCATCATCCGACGTACCTCCCTGTTGCGGCCTTCGACCATCACCAACTCGACCAGCGAGCGGTCGCCGTGCTTCTCCACCATGCGGGCCGAGACCGCCCGTGCCCGGCCGTCATCGAGATCGACGCCGGCCTCCAACTCCCTCAGCTTCGACTTCCTCGGAACGCCGGCAACCAAGGCGAGGTAGGTCTTGGTTATCCCGTACCTCGGATGTGTTACTCGGTTTGTCAGCTCACCATCGTTGGTGACGAGGATCAGGCCCTCGGAGTCGGCATCGAGGCGACCGACCGGGTACAGGCGTGTGTCGATGTCGATCAATTCGACGACCGTTGGTCGGCCATGAGGGTCTTTCGCCGTGCTCACCACGCCCGCCGGCTTGTTCAGTAGGTAGGTGACTCGTTCGGGGTCGACGGGAAGTGGCGTCCCGTCGAGGGTCAGAAGGTCCACGGAGACGTCGACTCGGTCGCCGAGAACCACGGGCTCGCCGTTGAGGAGGATCCTTCCGGCCCGGATGGCATCCTCCGCGGCACGGCGCGACATGAGACCCGCCCCCGCGATGGCCTTCTGAACGCGGACCCGCTCCGCCATCGCTCAGGGCGCGCCCGGGCGGAGGCTTTCCTCGAGCGAGTCGACGAACTGCGGTGGAGGCACATGGTCCGCGAGCGGAGGAAGCTCGTCTAGCGAGTCGAGGCCCAGCCGCTCCAGGAAGAGCTCGGTCGTGCGGTAGAGCGTGGGGTTGCCCGGCGTGGAGAGGGTTCCGGCCTCTTCGACCAGGCCGAGACGTTCCAGGGTCCGAACCGCAGAGTCGCTGTCCACGCCTCGTATCGCGGCGATTTGACTCCGCGGCACAGGCTGGCGGTAAGCAACGACGGCGAGCGTCTCGAGCGCGGCATTTGAGAGCTTCCGCGCCGTCGCGGATGAGGAGAACCTTTCGAGGTACGGATAGGCATCTGGGTGGCTGTAGAGCCTCCATCCTCCCGCGGTCGATCGGAGCACGAGGCCCGAGTCACGCTCCTTGAGAGACTCCTGCAGCTCAGCGATCAATTCCTCGATCTTGTGGTTCGGGACCTCCAGGACCTCCGACAGCTCCGAAGCCGGGATCGGCGACTCCGTGACGAAGAGAATGGCTTCTAGCGCTGACAGTTCCCTCATGCCCACTCCGAAGTGAGGTCGACCTCGACTTCTTCCCTGTGACGAACCTCTATCGGCGCGAGCCAGTCTCGCTGACTGACCTCGATGAGCCCCCAACGGGCCAACTCCAGAAGAGCCAGAAAGTACGCGCCAACGTCCACCGGGCGCTCACAGTGCTCGACGAGGGTGTCGAAGCTGGCGACGGCGGACTGCTCGACCCGCTTTCGCAAGTCGCTGATGGCGTCCTCGACGCTGGGCAGGTCCAGGTCGAGGTGATCGAGATCGGGCTCTCTGGATGCCCGCTCCAGAACCTTGACGGCGAGAGCCGCCAGGTCTGTGGCGCCCAGCGGTAGATCTGGCGTGGGTTGGCGCGGGGTGACGCTCTGATCGATCCCTGAGATCCTCGGCACGTATCGGTTGGCGTCCTGAAGCCGCCGCAGGAGCACGGCGGCGACGTCTTTGAAGGTCACTGATGCCAGGAGTCGTGAAAGGAGCCGGTCGCGTTCTTCGGACAGCGCAAGCTCCTCGTGAAGATCGAGGTCATAGGGCGTTGGGAGCAGCGATTGGGCCTTCAATTGCACGAGTGTTGCCGCAATCATCAGAAACTCCGACGTCACGTCGATGTCGAGTTCGCGCATCTCGTCGATGAAGACGAGATACTCCCCGATCACATCGGTGAGGCCAACGGCGGTTATCTCCAACTGATGTTTTGTGATCAACTGAAGTAGCAGGTCGAGCGGGCCCTCGAAAACGGTGGTTCTGACGTGGAAAGTCATCCGTATCCGAGGTTACGAGGGCCGGCCGCGCGTCCCTGGCGTTTGCGGAAGGTCGGCTTTCTGGAGGGGGGCCCAAGCTGACTCGTCGAACCGCTGCGGAGGAGCCCCATGTTGATGCCGGGCGAACTCCACCGCCGCGACAGGAGCCCCGGGTCTTCCCAACTCGGCTGTCCGAAAGAGACATCACTGAGCGCTGGGCCGAGAAGATCGTTCACTTGACCTACTTCGGAGATGGACAGGGGCCGGGCAGTCAGAGACTCGAAGCGGGTCATCTGATGCCCGATCGAGCCGGGCATCGGCTAGGAGGCGACTTTGCTCTTGCAGTCGATGCAGAGAATCGACGCCGGGCGAAAGGCCAGCCGGTCCGCGCCGATCTCGCGACCGCAGTTGTCGCAAGCGCCGTAGGTGCCCGCTGCGATGTGACCGAGAGCCGCGTCGACGCCTTCGAGCTGAGTCTTGAGCGACTCGACCAGTCCGAGGACTTCGGTGCGCTCGGCGGTCACGGCCGCAGCGTCGGCGAAGCTGCCGCCGAAGTCGAGATCAGCCCGTAGGTCACCGGATTCGGCAGCGCCCAGCTCGTCGAGTTGGTGGACGAGATGCTCTCGCTCCTCTCTCAACGCTTTCTCTGCAGCTGCAATATCGAGCGTCATCACCTGCTCCTTGGATGAGCCTCTACGTAAATCTCCATCACGTGGGCGTCGCTGACCCTCGTGTAAACCTGGGTCGTGCTGATCGTAGCGTGACCCAAGATTTCTTGAACGGTTCTCAGGTCGGCGCCTCCCTCGAGCATGTGAGTGGCAGCAGAATGACGAAGTACGTGGGGCGACACTTTCGTCGGATCGATCCCGGCCGCCGCAGCATGCTTCTTCACGATGTTGAATGCTCCTTGCCTGCTCAGCCGGCCTCCACGAAGATTGAGGAAGACCGGGTATCGTCCCCCCGGGTCTCGCACGAGCGTCAGACGATCCGGCAGCCACGAACGGATGGCTTCGATCGCCTTGGACCCGAGAGGCACCAGTCGCTGTTTCGCGCCCTTTCCCGTGACGACCACCACCCGGTCGTCGAGGTCGAGCGCGAGCAGATCGAGACCGACAGCCTCGGTGACACGAGCCCCTGTCCCATAGAGGAACTCGAGGAGGGCACGGTCGCGACGCCCGCCTACCGTGCCCAGCGGGGGGGATTCGATGATGGCGACGACATCGTCGACCGCCAAGGCCTTTGGGAAAGGGTCGGGGCGTCGCGGCGAGTCGAGGAACACCGTCGGGTCGGAGTCGCGGAATCCCTCTGCCACGAGGAAGCGGTGCAAACCCTTGATGGCAGCGATCTTTCGCCCGATGGTGGCTGCGGACAGCCCTCGTCCGGCGAGACCGGAGGTGAAGGCCCCAACTATCGAGTCATCCGGCTCGCGTCCGGACAGAAACTCGACGTACTGGCCGATGTCCCTGGTGTATGCGTCGATCGTGTTGGGAGCCAGCCCCCTCTCGACCCGCAGTGTGACGAGATACTCTTCGACACACGCGCCGATGGGCGGCGCAATTCGGCTCAAATCCCGGCAAGTGCCTCGGATAGGGGAACGTGGCCGAGATCGAGGCTCTCGGCGACCGCGGGGTGGCACACGCTCTCCCCAACGAGGTTGACCCCGTGCTGCAGCTCCGGGTATCTCTCGACCGCGCCTCGAACGCCCCAATCGGCGAGGGCAACCGCGTAACGGAGCGTGGCGTTGGTAAGGGCATATGTAGAGGTGTGAGGGACGGCGCCCGGGATGTTCCCAACCGCATAGTGAAGAACCTCGTGCTTCGTGTAGACGGGGTGGGTGTGGGTCGTCTCCCGCGAGGTCTCGAAACAGCCTCCTTGGTCGATCGCCACGTCGACTAGAACCGCCCCGCGCTTCATCCCCTTCACCATTTCTTCGGTTAGCAGCTTGGGCGCCGCCGCTCCCGGGACCAGCACCGTTCCGATTACGAGGTCGGCGTCGAGCACCTGCTGCTCCAGCGTCAGTTTGTTCGAGTGGAGGGTGACGATCCGGCCCTGATAGAGAGAGTCGAGCCGCCTCAACTTCCCGATGTCGTTGTCGAGCACGACCACGTTGGCCTGCATCCCCATCGCGATCACTGCGGCGTTGGAGCCGGCTATCCCCCCGCCGATCACTACGACCTTCGCGGGGCTCACACCCGTTACCCCGCCCAGGAGGATGCCACGGCCACCCTGTGTTCTCTCGAGGAAGTAGGCACCTGCTTGGGTCGCCATGCGGCCAGCGATCTCCGACATCGGGGCGAGCAAGGGGAGATGATCATTGACTTGAACCGTCTCGTAGGCGATCGCGACGATTCCCTTGCGCGCGAGGCCATCGGCCAGCGCCGGGTAGGCGGCAAGATGCAGGTAGGTGAACAGCGTCTGCCCGTCGCGGAACATGGCGACTTCGGAGGGCTGGGGCTCCTTGACCTTCAGGATCATCTCCGCGGCAGCAAAGACGTCGGACGCGTTGGGCACGATGGCGGCGCCTTGAGCCGAATACTCCTCGTCGAGGATCGTTGACCCCTCACCGGCACCTTTTTCGACCAGAACCTCGTGGCCCCGGTCGACCAACTCGCGGACTCCGACCGGAGTGAGGGCCACCCGGTGCTCGGCTGTCTTTATCTCTCTCGGTACCCCGACGATCACTTCGAAAGCCCCATAGGCGAATCAGGCTAGACCACGGTTCGGGGGAGCGTCAGTCGACTGCCAACTCCGCATCGGAGACTGGCTCAGGTCTGGAAGCTCTCAATCGCCCCGCCGCCTCCACCAGGCCTGCGAAGAGCGGATGGGGGACGTCGGGGCGAGACCGGAACTCCGGATGGGCTTGAGTGGCGACGAAGAACGGATGATCGACCAGCTCGATGTATTCGACCAGATTGTCGTCAGGCGACAGTCCGGAGAGCCTCATGCCGGCAGACTCGAGATCTTTCCTGTACCGGTTGTTGACTTCCCAACGGTGGCGATGACGCTCATACACGAGTTCCTCGCCGTACATGGATCGGATCTTCGACCCCTCTTCCAGTTTGGCCGCGTAAAGCCCGAGACGCATCGTCCCTCCCTTGTCCGCGACTTCCTCCTGGCTCGACATGAGGTCGATGACGGGATGGGGGCTGGACGGGTCGAACTCGGTGCTGTTTGCGTCTGTGAGTCCCAGGACCGCCCGCGCGAACTCTATGACGGCGCATTGAAGGCCCAGGCACAGCCCGAGCAGTGGAACACCAGTCTCCCTGGCGTAGCGGATGGCCTGGATCTTTCCCTCCACGCCCCGGTAGCCGAATCCCCCCGGTATGACCAGGCCGTCCATCTCCTCGAGGTACGAGTCGGAGAGAAGACCGGTCAACTCGTCACTCGGGATCCACCTCAGGTCGAGTTTGAGGCCGTGGGCCGCGGCACCGTGCCGCAGGGCTTCTGCCACAGACAGGTAGGCATCGGGCAGTTCGACGTATTTGCCGACGATGCCGATGGTCACTTCGTCCGTCGCCGCCAGCGCCTTGTCGACCATCGCCTGCCACGCGTCGAGGTTGGGCGGGCCCGTTACCAGGCCGAGTCTGTCACAGACGACTGCGTCGAGGCCGCCCCCATTGAGAACGAGAGGAACCTCGTAGATGTCCCTGGAGTCCGGGGCCGAGATCACGGCTCTCGGCTCAACGTCGCAGAAGAGGCTGATCTTCTTGCGGGCAGCCTCGTCGATCTCCCGGTCCGACCGCACGATGATCACGTCGGGGTGGATGCCCTTGCTCCGCAGTTCGGCCACAGAGTGCTGTGTGGGTTTTGTCTTCAGCTCTTCCGATGTAGCGATGTACGGAACGAGTGTGACATGCACGAACATCACTTTCGAGCGTCCGACGTCGTTTCCGAACTGCCGTATCGCCTCGAGGAAGGGGAGGCTCTCGATGTCACCGACGGTTCCCCCCACCTCGGTGATGACCACGTCGACGTCCTGGTCGCCCACCCGATGGATCCGATTCTTGATCTCGTTCGTTATGTGAGGGATGACCTGCACGGTGTCGCCCAGATAGTCGCCTCGCCTTTCCTTCTGGATGACGGAGAGGTATACCGATCCAGATGTGACGTTCGAGGACCGTCTCAGGTTCTCCCCGGTGAATCGCTCGTAGTGACCGAGGTCGAGGTCTGTCTCGCCTCCGTCATCGGTGACGAACACCTCGCCGTGCTGGAAGGGGTTCATGGTCCCCGGGTCGACATTGATGTACGGGTCCAGCTTCTGATTCACGACGCGCAGACCCCGCGACTTGAGGAGACGCCCTAGCGAAGCTGCGGCTATCCCCTTGCCGAGGCTCGACACAACACCACCTGTGACGAAGATGTAGCGAGTGTCAGAGAGGCGGGGTGAGGAGGCTTCCGGGGATGTTTCCGGAGTGAGAAGAGGCCCGTCCATGACGGGATGCCAGAGTAGCACCCGGTCACACCGATGCCACCCATCGGCGCGGGAGGTCAATCCAGCCCGAACTTCTCCTTGATCAGGTCAGGAAAGGCACGCGACCCGAAAGACACGAACTTGGCCGGAATTCGCCCCCGGGTAATCGTGACAGACTCCCCCTCCCCCAGCTCTCCCAGGTCGCGCTTGTCCACATTCACTTTCACGAGGCGATCCCTGCTGACGGTCACCTCGATGACGGAGTGGGGCGACAGGACCAGGGGCCTGTCGAACAGGGAGTGAGCCGCGACCGGCGTCATGACCAGAGCGTCGACCGTCGAGTCAACCAGAGGCCCTCCAGCCGAGAAGGAGTAGGCCGTCGACCCCGTTGGAGTGGCGACCACGAGGCCGTCGGCGCGGTAGGTGACGAATTCACTCCCGTTGATGGTGACGTCGAGACTCACGAGCCTCGTGCTGTCCACCTTCTCGACGACTACGTCGTTCACGCCGGCAACCGTGACATCCCCCACGGTGGCTTCGATCGTCGTGCGGCTCTCGACCTCGAAGTCCCCAGCGACCAGGCGCTCCACCACGGCGTCGAGTTCTCCTGCCTCGGCCGCGGCCAGGAAGCCGAGGGTCCCCAGGTTGAAGCCGAGGACAGGGACGTCCCATCCGAGAGAGCGCTGGACCGCTGCGAGCATCGTCCCGTCGCCGCCCACCGCGACCACGAGATCGGGTACCTGATCACGAGACTCGACGAGGCCGGCTCCTCGCTCCTCGATGACTCGCTCGAGTTCGCGTGCGAACTCCTCGGCGGCAGCACGTCCGGGACGGACCTCGAGTGCGACCTTCATGGCTCGTCGACTTCCTCCAGCACCGAGCTCAGCAGGGCTGCAAGTCTCGATGCGGGCTCCGGAAGCTCGGTGGGATCGAGTTCCTCGAGTTCCTCGAGTACGGCTTCGATCTCTTGAATGTGGGATTCACTCAGCTCCATAGCCACGATTATTGCCGTATCGAGGATCCAGGATCAGATCCGTAGCCTCCAGGAGGTCTTTCACGACGTGGTCTGCCATGCCATGGTCGTCCTCCGCTCGCGTGACGCCGCCGAGAGTGAGCACAGATTGCCAACCCGGGACCTTCCCGGCCATCGCGACATCCGTCGACACCCTGTCGCCGATCACCCACGCTTCCGGGCCCACCAACCCCAGCAGGTGCTGCACCATCGGGTCATAGGGCTTCCCGGCCACAATCGGCTCAACACCCGCCGCGGTGGAGATGGCAGCCACGATCGCACCGGTCCCGGGCAATTCACCCTTTGGTGTCGGTAGCGTCGGGTCGTCGTTGGTGGCGATGAACTGGGCGCCTTCTCTCACCGCCATCGCTGCCGCGGCGATGTCTCCATAGGTGACTTGCTGGTCCAATCCGACCAGTACCAGATCCGCGCTCTTCGGGTCAGACGTGATGCGAATGCCCGACTCCTCCAGGCCTTCCACGATTCCCTGGCCACCGATGACAAGCGCAGAGCCGACCGGGCCCTCTATTTGACTCGCTGCAGCGAGCACCGAGGTGACCACACGGGACGCGTCGACCGTGACACCGCTGAGCTGGCGGAGCTTTGAGACGATCTGACGGGGAGACAGGGTCGAGTTGTTGGTGGCGAACCAGAGCTCCACACCACCAGTCACCAAGCGGTCGATCGCCTCTGTCGAGCCAGGGAGCATCTCGTTTCCGGCAAACACCACGCCGTCCAAATCGCAGATGACTTTCTTCATGCACTTGTGAAGTGGTGCAGAACCCGCTCGTACAACCGGGTCGTCTTCTCCACCGATTCGACGGAGACGCGCTCGTCGTGGCCATGAAAGAGCCCGAGCATCTCGGAGAACGACATCCGATCGTCGTAGAGGCCGACACCGTAGGCGGTGGATCCCCGAACCCTCCAGAACCTCGCGTCGGTCCCGACCGTCATCATCACCGGCATCAGATTGCGATGACCCTCGATGTCTTCGACGGCCGCGCCGATCGCTTCCCAGAGCGGATTCCCGGGGCTGCTCATTGTCGCCTCGAGGTCCTGCTCGGGGTGGATCTCCACATCGTCTCGCGCGGCTCCCATGGCCTTGAGGAGGTGGGAGTCGACGAACTCCCGGTCCATACCGGGGAGGGCCCGTATGTCGACCTCCGCTGTTGCTCTGTCCGCGATGATGTTCGTCTTCGTCCCGGCCCGAGCGCGGTTTGGGGAGATCGTGAGGTGCGTCAACGCGTGGGCATATGCGGCGAAACGGGGATCGTCGACGGACAGACGCTCCAGAGCGAGATCCACCCTGTCCGGGTCGGTCAGGTCTTTCGCAAGTGAAGGGTCCAGATCGAGGCTCTGGACGAAGGTCACCCACTCGTCGCCGATCATCACCGGGCTAGGAGTCTCGAACAACCCCCCGAGCGCCACGACCAGCTTCTCGAGGGCGTTCTCGGACCCAAAGGGGGTCGACCCGTGCCCCGGCACTCCGGCCGTCCTGAGTGTCGACCAGAAGACCCCTTTCTCACCCGTCGATACCGGCACGACCGTTTCCCGCGCCTTGTCGGGCGGCGGATAGGCGACTTCGGTCAGGACATAGGGCGCACCGACGAGATCCCAGTGGTCCTCGACCAGAGCCCGTGCCCCGAGCCCGCCCCCCGCTTCCTCGTCCGCAACGAAAGCGCAGATCAAGTCGCCGCGCGGTGTGAGTTCCCCTGCGATGTAGGGAAGGGCAGCCACCGCCATCGCCGAGGTGACGTTCAGCATGTCGATCGCGCCGCGCCCGTACACGAAGCCATCGTGAATCTCGGCACGGAAAGGGTCACGCGTCCATCCGGCCGGGTCCGCCGGAACGACGTCCAGATGCGGTACCAACGCGAGCGCGGGTGCTTCCTCCCTCGATCCTCTCACCCGATAGACGAGAGATTGGCGTCCAGGCGACGGCTCGAAGATCCGACCTTCCACGCCGAAGAACTCCTGGAGCGTCTCAACGGACCGGAACTCGTGACCGCTGCCAGGGCTGCCGTCGTTGACGCAGGCATTTCGGATCAGATGCTGGAGGAGCTCGACGGTCGTCATGTCCACACGGCTTCGATCAGGTCGTGCATGGTCGGGGTCAGCTCGTACTGGTCGATGGTGTCGCGCCGCGCCCATGCAGCCTCCTCGGCATCGTCTCCGGGCGCCAACGTCCCAGAGATGACCCTGGCGAAGAAATCGACGAGGACGATGTGGTGTTGCTCGGTCAGGTGCTCGCCGACCCAGGCAACCTCGCCGACCTCGACTCTCAAACCGGTCTCCTCCAATGCCTCCCGGCGTGCCGCGTCGCGCAAAGTCTCCCCTCTTCGCACCTTTCCGCCGGGGACCGCCCACAGCCCCCGCCCCGGCTCGCTGCCCCTCTTGATTATGAGAATCGAGCCGTCGTCGGTGCCGATCACGACCCCGACCCCAACAACAGGGGGGGGATCAGGTCTTGTGGTCATCGTGATGCATGATGATCGAACGGGCGCTGAAGCCTCCTGCCTCGAAGAAGTTCTTCGCGAGGCGATGTCCAGGGAGGACGTGAGCGTCGAACTTGGTTATCCCTCGATCGCGCAACATCGACATCGCCAGGTCTCGCATCGCCTCCCCGACGGCAACCTCGCGTGCGTCGTGGTCGACGAAGATTTGCCTTATCGCACCTATCTTCTCACCCGTAGCCTGGACGAGGAGAGGCTCGACCCGAGCGATCAAGAACCCGAACGGGTAGCCGTCCAGGGTGCCAATGAGGACGATGGAGTCCGGGTCCCTCACGGCGTCCCGCACCGATTCCTCGATTGGCTCCTCGAGACCTCCCGAGATCGGCCACATGGAATGGAGCGCGGTCATCTCGTTCTCGAGCCCTCGATATAGGGTGCCTATGACTTCGACATCGTCCGTTGTCGCCTCCCTGGCGTTGACTTTCATGATCTGGCCGACCGTAGTGGCCGGACCAGGCGCCCCACACCCCACACCGTCACGAGCCACATGGCCTCCGCGACGATCCCGACACCCATCTTCGAAGTTCCCTGAACCCGGTCGCGGAAGATCACGGGAACCTCCCTTATGGTCATGCCTTGCTGGTGTGCCCGCCAGGCCATCTCCACCTGGAACCCATAGCCCGAGGCTCTGGCGTCGTGGTAGGGAAGTCGCTGGAGAGCATCCTTGCTGAACGCGCGAAATCCCGCCGTCATGTCCCGAACCGGCGTTCCGAGCATCAGCCGGGCATACAGGTTCCCCAAGCGCGAGACCATCCGGCGAGCAAACGGCCACTCGGGTGTGGAGCCGCCTGGGACGTATCGGGAGCCGATGACGAGGTCGGCGCCAAGCGTTACCTGCTCGACCAGCCGCGGCAGGTCCGCGGGATCGTGGGAGAAGTCGGCGTCCATTTCTATGAGTACCTCGGCATCCGCTTCGAGCGCACGATCGAAGCCGGCTGCGTAGGCGGGACCGAGACCCTCTCGACGGGACCTGTGGAGCACACTTATCCGGCCTTCTTGGCGCGCCAGGCCGTCAGCAATCTCACCTGTCCCATCGGGTGAGTCATCGTCGACGATCAGCAGCCGGTATCCGTGGGCGACTATCGCCGCAGAGATGCGTGCGAGGTTCTCTTTCTCGTTGAAGGTGGGGAGGATGACCGTGACGCGATCAGGCGACACAGTCTTGACAGATCATTTTGCGCTTGTTGGCCAATTGGCTGGTCCTCTTGACCATGAAGCATGACTGGCACACAAACTCGTCCGACTTCTGGCTCTGTGCGTCGACGTCCATGGTGAGCTCCTCGCGCCGCATCGCGCGAAGCTCCTGGACCTCATCGACGAGCAGCGCCTCGTTCGCCTCGTCATCGATCAGTTGGAGCTCTTGGCTCTCGAGCTCTTCCAGCGCTTCGGCGGTCTCGTCATCGTGTTCTTCATCTGCAACCTCGTCGCCGTCGGAGGCTTCATCGAAGTCGTCGGCATCCGCGTCATCGACCTCATCGATGTCATCGATGTCATCCTCGTACTCGTCATCGACATCGTCGTCGGAATCCAAGTCGATGTCGTCGAGTTCTTCTTCAGCCACGTCGGAGAGTCCTTTTTGCGCCATGTCCTAGAGCGGTCCCCCGTAAGGGCGCGGGAGTATAAGTCACACGCACTCAGATCTTGAGTCGTATCGCCGCGGGCACAA
>JBFFIL010000006.1:0-17169 GCA_041556535.1 Acidimicrobiia bacterium
CGACGTCACCGGCCGACATTGTGGCAGCAGCGCAGGAGGCGCGACCTAATCATCCAGCGGCAGCTCGCACCGCGTTCTCCACCGCCTGGGCGGTCGCTCCGAACGCCGCCTCAGCCAAGGAGTCGACGTCACCGTTCGCCCCGCCGCAGGAGACGCCGAACACGACATCGCCGTCGAATCGGGTATGCGAAGGGCGTATGCATGCCCCCAATGCGTCGTGAGCGCGCACGACCAGACGGCTCAACTCGATCCGACCGAGCGAGGCGTCGGTGGCGATCACTACAAGCGTCGTATTGGCAAGGTCGGTCTGCATGAGCGAAGGAGGGCCGGGTTCGTGGTCACCCCCGGTGAGAGGCTCACCGGTGACCGAGAAGACATCACCGACCGCGTTGACAACGGCCAGGGCACCGACCGAGCCTCCGTCGGTCGAGCGCAACGCTGAGCCGAGACCACCCGGCGCCATGTGCTCGAATCCGCGCCACTTCGCGACAGTCGTGCCGGTCCCCGCACCTACCAGACCAGCTTCAACGGGCCTGGCCGAGGCCGCCCTGTAGGCCGCCTCTCCCTGATCGGGACCGGGCCTGACCGAGGGGTCTCCGGGATAGAGATCGAACACGACCGCAGCGGGGACGATGGGAATCCGGCCAATCGGGGTCTCGTGGCCGCGACCGTCGGCTTCGAGGGCGCGCACCACGCCGTCGGCAGCGGCAAGACCGAATGCGCTCCCTCCGGTCAGGACAATCGACTGCGCCTGCTCCACCCTCATCCCAGGCTGGAGCAATGCGTACTCACGCGTCCCGGGGGCGGCTCCCCGCACCTCAGCCGTAACAACATTCGGCTCGGGGAGGACCACCACGGTGCAACCGGTGAGTGCGACCGGATCGGCCCAGTGGCCCACCTCTACCCCCTCGATGGCTGTGATCGTCTCGTTCACCGCAGATACCGCCTCGGGACTCTCGGGCCGATCGAGCAGACGACCTCGTAAGAGATCGTGGATAGTTCCTCCGCCCACTCATCGGCTGTTATCTCCTGGGCTCCCTGGCGACCGAGGAGCACGACCTCCTCACCCATGTCGACGTCCTCGTCACCGACATCGACCAGGATCTGGTCCATCGTCACCGCGCCGGCGAGGGGAAAGCGGCGCCCACCGATCAGTGCGCATCCGTACATGGTGAGCCCTCTCGCGAAACCGTCCGCATAGCCAACGGGCACAGTGACGATGTTGGCGTCTGCCCGAAGCTCCTTCATCCGGCCGTAGCTGGGCGCTGCCCCGGCCTGCAGGCGCTGGGTGTGGGACACATGACTCACCAGGCGCATCGCAGGCTTCAGGTCGATCATCGGCCTGGTCTGGGGTGTGGGGTGGATGCCGTAGATCCCGAGCCCGACCCTGCACAGGTCACGCCGTGCCTCCGGGAAGAGCGCCGCTCCCGCCGTGTTGGCCATGTGGACCAATGGAGGGTCCAAGCCCACGGTGACGGTGTCGAACAGCTCAATCTGGCTGGTCGTGAAGTCGGGATCTGCGTCTGCCACCGCGAAATGGGTCCAAAGCCCGCCCAACCGGAGCGTTGGGGACGCCTCGATGCGGCCGATGACGTAGTCGAGGTCCGAGGGCGGAACCCCTACGCGATGCATGCCCGTGTCTACCTTGACGTGAACTGAGAGCGGCGCACCGGTCTCTGAGAGTGCGTCGACGAAAGAGCCGCTGTAGGCGGTCGGGGTGAGCTGCCACTTGACGATGTCCGAGACGGAGTCGCTGCTGGGCTGACTCAACAGGAGGATGGGGGCGTCTATGCCGGCCTCGCGAAGACGGGAACCCTCCTCGACCAGGGCCACGGCGAGCCACTTGGCCCCCGCATCCAATGCAGCGGTCGCCACCGGCACGTCACCGTGTCCGTAGCCATCGGCTTTGACGACGGCGCAGACGTCGGACGATTCGATCAAGTTGGCGAAGGCGGAAACATTGTGAGCGACCGCTGCCAGGTCGATCTCCGCGTAGGTGGGCCTCACCAGGCGTACTCCGAGATGCTGTCGGCCAGCACGTCGGCGGTGACTGTCTGACGCGTCGATAGATCCGCGGCCGCCCGGCCATGCCAGAAGGCACCCGAGACAGATGCGTCGAGCGGTTTCAAACCGCGAGCCCACAGTGCTCCGATCATCCCCGCGAGGACGTCACCGGTTCCCATCGAGGCCAGCTCCGGGCCCCCGCTGGCGACGAGAATCGGTGGGCCTCCGTCGGTTATGAGGGTCGGGTTCCCCTTGTGGAGGATCGTGATCCCCTTGCGTCTGGCCAGTGCCCTGGTCGAGTATGCGCCAGGCCCGACCCCCGCGATCCGGCGAAACTCACCGTCATGAGGGGTCGCCACTACTTCGGCGTCGCCTTCCCTGGCGAGCTCGAGAAGCCCAGGATCTATCCCACCCGCGTCCAGGACGATCCGACGCGCCTTGGCGAGGATGGGCCTGGCTTCCTCGAAGTCCTCCTCGGCGAGCCCCGGACCGGCAATGACAACATCGAATCGATCCAGTCTGGCCTGGGCCTCCTGGAGCGGAAACGTGGGGAGCTGCGGCGCCAACTCGTGGACCACGTCGGCGTTGGGTGACGCGACCACGACTGCTCCGGCGCCGAAGTTCAGAGCGCTCCTCCCGGCGAAGACGGAGGCACCAACGATGCCCCTCGATCCACCTACGACGAGAACGGCCCCGGCGGACCACTTGTGAGTCGTCCTGGACCTCGACGGGAGCCGAGCGTCGGCCTCTTCGGCCAGGAACATCGAAGGCCGGCCGCCGTGGATCCCGATGTCCGCAACGGTCACCGTACCGCAGTAGTCCGGACCGTCTCCTCTGACATGTCCCGTCTTGATCGTGCTGAATGTCACAGTTTCCACGGCAGTGAATGCGTCGTGTTCGACCGCACCGGTGTCCGGGTCCAAGCCAGTCGGGTAGTCGACTGCGACCACCGGGGCAGTGGTCTGCATCCAACCGATGATCTCCGAGGGGAGGGCGCCGCGGACCCCACCGCCGAACAAGGCGTCGATGACGCCGTCTGCACGACCGACAGGCCCCAGATCGGAGATGCGGACCCCGACCTCCCGGGCCTTGGCCGCGGCATCAGTGGCCTCGGGAGTCCGCGGCGGGGCCAGGGCTTGGACAACCACATCCGCCCCGCGCCGGTTGAGATACCGGGCTGCGACATAACCGTCCCCTCCGTTGTTCCCGGGCCCGGCCAGCACCACCACCCTCTTGCCATATCCGGCGCCGGCACGAACGGCCGCGAGCGCGACCGCGTACCCGGCCTTGTCCATCGCGGCGATCAGATCTCCCCGAAACGCCTTGTCGATGCGTCGGTACTCGTCTGCTGTGAGTATCGGCTTCACGGGCCTAAGGCTACGACGGCTGGTCGTGCTCGCCGACAGCGACCGCCATGACCAGGGCAGACGTGTCGGTGTGGGTGATCGTCACCAGCACTTCACTCACACCGAGTATGCGTGCGCGCACCGATGCGTTCCCGCTCATCCGCACCGTGGGCTTGCCCCCACCGGTGATCTCGATGTCGCGCCATCGGATCCGCCGCCACCCTGTCCCCATCGACTTCATCACGGCTTCCTTGCCGGCGAATCGCGCCGCGAGACGCCGTTCGGGCCTGGCAAAGCGGAACGCGTACTCCCTCTCGTGCTCTGTGAAGCAGCGCTCGGCGAATCGCGGGTACTTGTCCAGGAGGCGGCCGACCCTCTCGATATCGGCGAGGTCGACTCCGAGACCGAGGATCTTCATGTGATCACGCGGTCCATCCGAGCAGCAGGCCGCCCAGACCCACGACGAGGTACCACAGGGCCACCGCACCCACCGCGACGACAGCGGTCCACGACCTGCGCGTCCGGAACACTCGAATCGTCACGACCCATCCTGCGATCCAGAGTGCCCACATGAAGACGTACCAGGGCTCCGGCACAAGCAGCCCGGCCCCGAGATAGAGAAAGCCGGCGGCCAGGTACATCACAAGGCCCACCACACCCAGGACTCTTTCGGAGGTCGTCATTCCACCGTCACCGTCTTGGCAAGGTTACGGGGCTTGTCGACATCGAGGCCCTTGGCCGTGGCGACGTGATAGGCGAGGAGTTGAAGGGGCACCACCGCGGTGACGGTGCAGAGGAGATCCTGACCAGACGGTATGCGGAAGACATGGTCAGCCACCCCGCCGACGTCGTCCCCCTCCTCGGCGACCAGTGCGATGGTCGCGCCCCGTGCCTTCATCTCCTCCATGTTGGACAGGGTCTTGGTCCGAACATGGCTGTCGGTGGCGACGCCAACCACCACGACACCCTTCTCGATGAGTGCTATCGGGCCGTGCTTCATCTCTCCTGCGGCGTAGCCCTCCGCCCTGACATACGCAATCTCCTTGAGCTTGAGCGCTCCCTCCATCGCCACGGGGAAATCTCCGGAGCGACCCATGAAGAAGAAGTCCCGGACCCCGCCCCACTCCGAGGTGAGGGTCTTCATCTCATCCGACATTGCAAGCACTTGCTCCACCTGGCCCGGTAGGTCGAGCATGTCTCTCACGAGCACAGAGATCGCTCCGGGGTCGAGCGTCCCTCTCACCTGGGCGAGGTACAAAGCCAGCAGCTGCATCGCCACTAGCTGGGTTGTGAAGGTCTTGGTGGCGGCCACGCCGATCTCCGGCCCGGCCCTGGTGTAGAGAACGGCATCCGCCTCCCGCGCCAGCGCCGAGTCGACGACGTTGCTCACCCCTATGAGGGTCGATCCTTGTGCCTTGGCGTAACGGACAGCCGCGAGCGTGTCGAGAGTCTCCCCGGACTGGCTGATTCCTATGACCAGGGAGCGCCCGTCCAACACCGGATCTCGGTATCTGAACTCGGAGGCGATGTCGATCTCGACCGGCAGCCTCGTCCAACGCTCGATGGCGTACTTCGCCATCATCGCCGCGTGGTACGAAGTGCCGCACGCCACCACGAAGACCTTGTCGATCGTGCGCAGAACGGCGTCGTCGATCTCCAGCTCGCTCAGAGCAACCCTCCCGGTCTCCGTGACCCGGCCGGAGAGCGTGTCGGCGATGGCATGCGGCTGCTCATGTATCTCCTTGAGCATGAAGGTCGGGAACCCGCCCTTCTCCGCCGCTTCGAGATCCCACTCGATCTTCCTGTGCTCAGGCTCAAGTTCGTTCCCGTCGAGGTCGATCAGCCGAACCCGACCGGGGGTTATCTCGACCACGCGGTCGTCCTCGATGATCACCATCTCACGGGTGTGCTCGAGGAAGGCGGGGATGTCCGACGCAAGGAAGGTCTCGTCGTCGCCCCTGCCCACCACCAACGGTGAGCCTCGCCGCGCCCCGACGATCACATCGGGATCCGACCGACGCATCACCGCCAGGGCAAGGGCGCCCTCGGCGAGATTCATCACCCGCCGGACTGCCTCGATAAGCGGGACGTCGGCCATGTCCTCGATCAGGTGAGCGACCACCTCCGTGTCCGTGTCCGAGGCGAACTCGTGGCCCGACTCGGCGAGTTTCGACTTCAGACTCGCCCAGTTCTCGAGAATCCCGTTGTGCACGACGACGACCCCGCCTCGACAGTCGACCTGGGGATGGGCGTTGCCCGAGTTGGGGGCACCGTGGGTGGCCCAGCGCGTGTGACCGATTCCTGAAGTCGCGGCGGCCGGCGCCTCGGCGGCGACCAGGGCCTGCAGGTCGGCGATGCGACCTGCCTGTTTCAGAATGCTCAGTGAGCTTCCGTGGTTGAGGGCGATGCCCGCAGAGTCGTAGCCGCGGTACTCGAGGCGGGCCAGGCCCGGCACGAGGATGTCCACGACAGGCTTGGGGCCCACATATCCGACGATCCCGCACATTGCGATCAGTTCCTTTCCGAGGCATGAGGAACCGCGTGCGACTCCAACCGGTCGATGACCGGCACCCGTCGCGTGGGCCTCTGTCGCGGGATCGCTCCCGGGTTTTGCTCCCACACGTTCGACCGTGGCTGGCCGGGAAGGCATCCGCCGAATCTCTCGATGACCTTCCTCCTCGTCACCTCACACGCAGTGAGGCCAGGCGCTATCTCTTGTCACACGGGTCGATTCGCTCGCCTACTCCTTGTTCATCGACAGTTTCGTCGCTTCCGCGAGACGATCAGCGTACCGCCTCGCCCTGGATTCGGAAGAGGCCTCCACCATGATCCTCACAACTGGCTCGGTGCCGGAAGGCCGGACAAGCACCCTGCCCCGCTCGCCCAGTTCCTCTTCTACGTGCTCGACTTCCTCCCACAGCCCCGTGGCTCCGTCGAGATCGGCCATCCTCCCCACCTCGACGTTCACCAGCACCTGGGGGTATTCCCTGATCGCCTCTTTCCGGAGCTGACGGAGCTCCTTGCCGGTTCCGGCGACGACGTTGAGGAGCTGAATCGCGGTGAGAATCCCATCGCCGGTCCGGCTGTGCTCCGTGAAGATGATGTGGCCAGACTGCTCACCCCCGAGGGTGCCCCTATTCGCCTCTAGAGCGTCCATCACATAGCGGTCGCCGACACCGGTCTCGACAACATCGATCCCGGCCTCGGCCATCGACTCCCGGAAGCCGAGGTTGGCCATGACGGTGGACACGACGAGATTCTTCTTCAGCTTTCCCTGCTCCTTCATGTGGCGGGCAATAATCGCCATCACGACGTCGCCGTTGGCAGGGGTCCCGTCCTCGTCTACGGCGATCAACCTGTCGGCATCACCGTCGAACGCGAACCCGAGCCGGCCACCGGCTCGTCCGGCAAGGTATTCGGGATGGGTGGCACCGCAGCCGTCGTTTATGTTGGTCCCGTCGGGCTCGGCAGCGAACACGTCGGTGTCGGCCTTGAGCCTCGCGAAGAGCTCCGGTGCAGCCTTGAAGGTTGCACCGTTGGCGCAGTCGATTGCAATCTGGAGCCCGCTCAGCGAATAGCGCGCCAATTCGGCGAGGTGATCCACGTACTCGCCGTGGCCGGTGGTGTTCTCGATCCGATAGCCGATCGACTGGCCGACCGCGAGCTTGGTGCCACTGGCGCGCATGCGCTCCTCGAGCTCGCGCTCGACCTCGTCACTCACCTTCGTGCCTCTGGCGGCAAGAAGCTTTATCCCGTTGTCGGAGGCGGGGTTGTGCGAGGCCGAGATGATCGCACCCATGGTCGCCGCGCTCTTCTCGGTCAAGTAGCTGATCCCCCCGCTGGGCATCACGCCAACGTCGACGGTATCGATCCCAGCCGAGTGCAGACCCGACTGGAGAGCCATCGACAGCATCGAACCGGAGCGGCGGGTGTCACGGCCGACCAGGACCGGGCCGTTGCGTAGATGGGAGCCGGCGGCGTGACCGACGGCCATGGCGAGCTCGGGGGTCAGCTCCGACCCTGCGACTCCGCGCACGCCATCGGTGCCGAAGATCGGTTTCCCCTCGTCGAGGAGACGACGGAGGTTCGCCATGAGCTTGACCGTAGTGGCTACCGCTTGGTGTACTGAGGAGCCCTGCGGGCCTTGCGAAGGCCGTACTTCTTGCTCTCGACGACCCGCGAGTCTCTCGTGAGCATCCCTGCCCTCTTGAGCGTTTCGCGCAATGCCGGGTCCAGTGCGATGAGAGCCCTGGAGATACCGAGCCTGAGCGCGTCCGCCTGACCGGTGGTGCCGCCGCCTTCGAGTGTTGCATCGATGTCGTAGCGGCCCTGGGTCTGGGTCAGGTTGAGAGGCTCCATGACTCTCATTCGAGTGGCCATGGTCGGGAAGAAGTCTTCGAGAGGCCGGCCGTTGAGGGTGACTTGCCCCGAGCCGTCACGGAAACGGACCCTTGCTACGGACTCCTTGCGACGGCCGGTGGCCTGGACGAGTGGGTCTGACATCAGGCTTCTACCTTTCGGATGCTCAACTCGAGCGTGACGGGGCTCTGCGCCTCGTGCGGATGGTCGTTTCCGGCGTACACCTTGAGCTTGCGGATCATCTTCCGGCCCAGCTTGGTCTTCGGAAGCATGCCCCTGACCGCTCGCTCGATGATGGCCTCGGGCCTCCGCTCCCGGAGCGACTCGAACGTCTCGGCTTTGATCCCACCCGGATATCCCGAGTGGCGGTAGTAGATCTTGGTCTGGCTCTTGCCCGAGGTGACGGCCACCTTCTCCGCATTCACGATCACGACGAAGTCCCCTCCGTCCATGTGCGGCGCATAGGTCGGCTTGTGCTTGCCACGGAGAATCTGAGCGACCTCCGATGCGAGACGCCCCAACGGCAGGTCGGTGGCGTCTACCAGGTGCCAGGCGCGCTCTATGTCGCCGGGCTTTGGGGAGTAAGTCTTGTTCATCGTCATGTCTGGCGGGTTCCTCGCACAGCTGAAGCACGGGGGACGTTTTGGGAAACGGCTCCGCGGTGGAAGCAGGCATATCCTATGACCGAACGGCCGCCTAGGCCAATCCGCATGATCACGATCAACGACATTCACGACGCCCGCTCCCGCTTCGAGGGACGGGTCGTGACGACTCCAATGATCAAGTCCTATTCGTTCTCCCGAGCGTCGGGACGCGAGGTCTTTCTGAAGGCCGAGTGCATGCAACGAACCGGGTCCTTCAAGATACGAGGTGCCCTCAACGTGCTGACCCGGCTCGAAGGGGGGCCGGTGGTGGCCGCATCACAGGGGAACCACGCACAGGGCGTGGCTCTCGCAGCGACGTTCGCCGGGTCGCCGTGCACGGTCTTCATGCCCAAGACGGCACCGATCCCGAAGGTGAAAGCGACTCAGGACTACGGCGCCACCGTGAAGTTGAAAGGGAAGTCACTCGCGGATGCCGTTGAAGCCGCGCAGCTGTTCGCCGAGAAGAAGAACGTCCGGTTCGTCCATCCATACGACGATCCGCTGATAGTCGCCGGGCAGGCCACCCTCGGGCTCGAGATCGCCGCCCAACTGCCGGATGTTGCCACGGTGGTCGTCCCGACCGGTGGCGGAGGCTTGCTGGCGGGGGTCGCATTGGCGATTCATGCGGTCAAACCCGGCGTGAAGGTGATCGGCGTCGAGATCGACGCGGCTTCGGTCTACTCAGACAGCCGGTCCAAGGGCGCTCTCATCCACGATTACCCGCGCGGGACACCGACCGTGGCGGACGGCATCGCCGTCACGGTCGGCTCGGAGATGGTGTGGGGAATTCTGGAGTCACATGTCGACGACATCGTCGTGGTTGACGACCACCAGACCACGGCCGCCCTGACGCGGATCCTGGAGCGCTCGCGGCTGCTGGTCGAGCCTGCAGGGGCCGTCGGCGTCGCCGCCCTCCTCGCAGACCTGATCCCAGGCAATTCAGAGGGCCCGACGTGCGTCGTCCTGTCGGGCGGCAACCTCGACCTGCTCTTCCTTGGAAAAGCGGTTCGACACGGCCTCGAGGCTTCGGGCCGCTTCGCCCGCTACAGCGTGCAGGTGCCCGACGAGCCGGGCAGCCTGGCCAAGGTGCTCAAGGCAGTCGCCGTCCAGGGAGGCAACGTGGTCCAGGTAAACCACCACCGAGAAGGGTTCGAGTTGCCGTTCGGGCACGTCGCAATCGAGATCGCCGTAGAGACGAGGGACGCAGAGCACGCAGAGAGAATCGGCTCCGCGCTCGAGAAGTACCGGCGCTAGTAGCCGACCGACCAGAGAGTCAGGCCATGCGGCGGTGCCACTGTCGCCACGGCCGATCGATCCCGAGCACCGATCACCTCTGGCACGGAGTCCGGTGCGGCAAACCCCCGTCCGATGTCGTAGAGATGGCCAACGATCGAGCGGACCATCTGGTGACAGAAGGCATTGGCCTGGATCCACATTCGATAGGTGCCCTCTTCTTCTTCCCAGGAGAGATGCTCGACACGGCGGATATTGCTCTTCGACTCGACTGTGCGGCAGAAGGAGGTGAAGTCGTGCTCACCGAGGAAGTCTGCTCCCGCCCCGGCCATCGCGTCCAGATCCAGGGGCCGGCCCACATGCCAGACGAAGCCCCTGGTGAGAGGGTCTCCAGCAATGCGCGGATCGACCAGATAGCGGTAACGCCGCCACTTCGCAGAGAAGCGCGCCGAGAACTCGGCGTTGGCTATCGAGACTCCGGCGACCGCCATCTCGGGCCCGAGGAGACCGTTGAGGGAGCGCTGCAGTTGGAGGACGTCGAGTTCTCCATCGTGCGTCAGGGATACGACCTGGCCCACCGCGTGGACACCGGCATCCGTGCGGCCGGCGACGACGGTCTCGACCGGAGCACCCAGAAGCGTGGCCAACGCCGACTCGAGCTCGCCCTGGACCGTCCGCTGACCCGCTTGTTTGGCATATCCGCGAAACCCGGCTCCGTCGTACGCCAGATCGAGACGGAGGACGGGCATCTAGGCGAACAGGCCGCTGAACACCGCGAACGGGACCCTGATGAGGGCCCTTACGAGCGCGGCGACCGCAAACCCGATGAGAACGGACACAGCGGCATTGCGAGAGGGCAAGTCCGTCCCGACACGGGTACCGACGACGAGCACGACCAGATACCAGATGAGGCCGACCCCTGAGACGATCTGCTCACCTACCAGTTCCAGGAGCAACGGGAGGGCTGCCAGCCCGTGGAGGGCGAGCAGCGTCTGAGGACGGCCGGAGGCTCCAAACAGCCGGCTGGCGGCGAACCAGGTGGCGAAGCCCAGTATCAGCCAGGAGATGATCGACGAGATGAGAACGCTGAAGAGCGCCCCAATGGTGAACGACACCGTCCCCAAGACGACCCACCCGATGTACGTCGCCGAGCCAACCAACGCCACGATGATCGCCCCATCGGCCATCGCGTCGTCATCGAAGAAGGCCTCGAGGAAAGCTTCCCTGTCGAGGAGGGCGGCCCGGCCCGCCCTCGAGAACATCTTGGTCACGGCCGGGGAGGGTACTAACGGCGGAGGCGGACTCTGCTCACGTTGTGGTCCTGAGCCTTCTCGAGTATGAGCGTGGCCCGGTCACGCGTGGGAAGGATGTTCTCGCGGAGGTTGGCCTCGTTGATGCGGGTCCAGATGTCGTCGGCCACGGCTGTCGCCTCCACCTCTCCAAGGCCCGCATACCGCCGGAAGTAAGCATCCGGCTGGCCGAACGCCGTTTCCTTCAGGGTCAGGAATCGCTCGATGTACCACGCCTTGATGTGCCGGGGGTCGGCGTCCACGAAGATGGAGAAGTCGAAATAGTCGGACACGAAGGCGCCCTCGGCGCCGGCCTGGAGCACGTTGAGACCCTCCACGATGATGATGTCGGGCCTGTCGATGACCCTGAACTCGCCCTCCAATATGTCGTACTTGATGTGGGAATAGACGGGCACCTCCAGGTGGCCTTCCCCGGCTTTTGCCCGGGCCGCGAAGGAGAGCAGAGCTCGCCGGTCGTAGCTTTCGGGGAATCCCTTTCTGTCCATGAGGCCCCGCTCCTCGATTACCGCATTCGGGTAGAGAAAACCGTCGGTCGTGACCAGTTCCACTTCGGGGTGGTCCGGCCATCGCCCCAGGAGGGCCTGGAGGACGCGTGAGATCGTCGACTTCCCCACAGCAACGGAACCGGCGATCCCGATCACGAATGGGATCGGCCTTGGCGGAGTGCCCAGGAAGGTGTCGGTGACGGAGGCGAGTTGGCGACTTCCCTGAACCTCGAGATTCAGGAGACGTGACAACGGGAGGAAGATGTTCTGGACCATCTCCAGGTCGAGGACTTCGTTGATACCTCGAAGCTTGTCGAGGTCCTGCTCGTTGAGAGTGAGGGGGGTATTGGCTCGGAGGCCCGACCACGTCTTCCGGTCGAAGTCCATGTACCTCGGGTGGGACATCAGATCAGGCTACCGGGACCGGTCTTCTGGGCCAGTGGGCTCTCGCGGCTAGACGAGCTCGATGATGGCCTCGTTGGCTCCGTCACCGCGCCGGGGACCGAGCTTTGTGATCCTGGTGTACCCACCAGGGCGATCGGCATAGCGAGGGCCGACCTCCTCGAACAGGCGTGTCAGCGCCTCCTTGTTCGTGATGGTCTTCATCACGATGCGGCGCGCATGAAGGTCCCCACGCCGTGCCTTCGTGATCATCTTCTCCGCCAGGGGGCGAACCGCCTTGGCCTTCGCCTCAGTGGTCGTCACCTTCTCGTGGAGAAAGAGATCTGTGGCCAGATTGGCCATCATCAGCCTGCTGTGTGAGGGAGAACCGCCGAAGCGGGGGCCCTTGCGGGGGCGTGGCATCAGCCAAGGGCTCCAACCGAAGGCGAGTCGGCAAGGCTGAGGCCCAGCTCGTCGAGCTTGGCGATCACTTCGTCGAGGCTCTTCTGCCCGAAGTTCGTGATGTTGAGCAGGTCGTCCGAGGTGCGCTCGACCAGCTCGCCGACGGTCTTGACCTGGGCGCGCCGAAGGCAGTTTCGGGGGCGCTCGGAGAGATCGAGCGCCTCGATGGGAAGGTCGAGGTCGGGCGATCCGGAGATCTCCGGCTCGATATCCCCGAGCTCGAGGCCCTGGCCCTCGCCGATGTCGGCGAAGAGCCCCATCAGCTCGCCGAGCGTCTTGCCGGCGCTGGAGACGGCCTCCGCCGGCTCAATGGCACCGTTGGTCTCGATGTCGAGTACGAGTCGGTCGAAGTTCGTCATCTGGCCGACCTGGGTGTTCTCCACCTTGTAGGCGACCTTGCGGACCGGGGAGAAGATGGAGTCCACGGGGATGACACCGATGGTCGAGGAGGCACCCTTGTTGCCATCCGAGGTGCGATAGCCCACCCCGGGCGCAACGGTCATCTCCATCTCTATCCGACCCGAAGCACTGAGGGTGGCGATGTGGGCGTCGGGGTTGACCACCTCGACACCGGCGGGAAGCTTCAAGTCTCCCGCCTTCACCTCGCCGGCGCCCTTGGCCGACAGGTAGAGGGTGTGCTCGTCGTTCCCGTCCATCCGGATGACGATCCGCTTGATGTTGAGGATGATGTCGACCACGTCCTCGACCACACCAGGGATGGTGGCGAACTCGTGCTCGACACCCTCGATCTGGATGGTCGTGATGGCCGCACCGGGTATCCGGCTCAGCAGGGTACGGCGCAACGTGTTGCCGAGCGTGTAGCCGAAGCCGGGCTCCAAAGGCTCGACGACGATGCGGGACCTGTGGTCAGAGAGTGCTTCCTCTTCGATCTGGGGGCGCTGAACGATCAACAACTTGGATTACCTCACTTTGAGTAGAGCTCGACGATCAACTGCTCGTTGATGTCGGTGTCGATCTGGTCTCGACGGGGATGGGATCCGACGACGATCTTTCGCTCGTCTTTGTCGACTTCCATCCACTCCGGGACCAACCGGTCCTGGGTGTCGACGGAGTGTTGGATCATGATCAAGTCCTGGCTGCGTTCCTTGACGGTGACGACATCGCCGGGACCGACCTGATAGGACGGGATGTCCACCTTCTTTCCATTCACCCTGAAGTGGCCGTGGTTGACCATCTGACGGGCCTGGGGGCGGGTGGCGGCGAGACCCGCGCGCCAGACGACATTGTCGAGACGCTGCTCCAGGAGCATCAGAAGGACATCTCCGGTTATGCCCTGACGACCATCCGCCTCCTCGTAGTAGCGGCGAAACTGCTTTTCGAGTACCCCGTACATGGTGCGGAGCTTCTGCTTCTCACGAAGCTGAATCAGGTAGTCGCTCTCACGGATCCTCCCGCGACCGTGCTCGCCCGGGGGGTAGGGGCGACGATCGACGGGGCACTTCTTGGACTGGCAGAGCTGGGTGCGGGCGCGACGGCAAGCCTTGTGACGGGGTCCGGTGTAGCGAGCCATCAGCCGCGGCGCCTCTTCTTGGGTCGGCAGCCGTTGTGCGGCATGGGCGTCACATCTTTGACCCAGGTGACTTCCATACCCATGTTCTGCAACGTGCGGACGGCGGTGTCGCGGCCGGAGCCCGTTCCACTCACGATGACGTCGAGCTTGCGAATGCCGTGCTCTCCGGCGCGGCGGGCTGCCTCTTCAGCGGCAACCTGGGCCGCATAGGGAGTGGACTTTCGGGAGCCCTTGAACCCGACCGACCCACCGGAAGTCCAGGCGACGGTGGCTCCGCCCTGGTCGGTGATGTTGATGATGGTGTTGTTGAAGCTGGCCTTGATGTGGGCCTGGCCATGTGAGATGTTCTTCCGCTCGCGGCGGCGAACCCTCTTGGAGCCCTGACGACTGGTCATCTACTTGGTCACCTTCTTCTTGCCGGCGATGGCGACCCGGCGCCCCTTGCGAGAGCGGGCGTTGGTGTGGGTGCGCTGACCACGCACGGGGAGACCGCGACGATGGCGAATGCCCTGGTAACTGCCGATTTCGATCTTGCGCTTGATGTTCTGCTGGACCTCACGACGCAGGTCTCCCTCGACCTGGAAGTTGGCCTCGATGAAGCGACGCAAGGTTGCGGCTTCGTCGTCGGTCAGTGACCTGATCCTTGTGTCGGGGTCGATTCCGGTCTCGGCCAAGATCAGCTGGGCACGGGTCAGGCCGATGCCATAGATATAGGTGAGTCCGATCTCGACTCTCTTGTCGCGTGGGAGGTCTACTCCTGCAATTCGAGCCATTTCAGTTCATCCTTGCCGTTGCTTGTGGCGAGGGTTGGGGCAGATCACCCAGACGCGACCGTGGCGTCGGATGATCCGGCACTTTTCGCACATCTTCTTGGTTGAAGGGCGTACCTTCATGTTCTCTCTCCAAACCTGTCTCGCGCCATTGGGCGCGAGCGTTGCCAGGCCACCATCGGCAACCGGAGCTCTTCGAGTGGTTGCGGGCGACGGTGCCCTGGCTGAATCCGCCGTTTCGGCCAAAGAAATGGCGGCAAGACAATGCGATTCTAGCTGTCCGCTGGGGTTTTGCTCAAATCCCCGACTAGGGAGCACACACTCCCGTGTACTGCAGGCATTCGGCCTCCGTCAGATCCCGGCTGAGACGCGACTCGGCAATCGCGATCAACTCGTCCAGGTCGAGGGTGAATATGCGTACGACACCCAGGGGCGAACCGACGAGGAGATACGGCTCGGTTGGATGGAAGGCGCCGACATGCCATCCCGACGAACCGGGGTCTCCCCCAAACTCACCCAACAACAGGCCGGTCGACAGATCCCAGAGGCGGAGCGGCTCGCCGAGAGACGACGTCGCTGCCATCGAGCCATCCGGGGAGACGGCAAGCGAGGTGGGCTCGGTCGAGTGAGCGGAGATTCGGAGTCTCCTCACGCCCGGCAAGGAGTCGTGGATCTCCTTCACCGAAAGGTCACCGGAGAGAGTCAAAACGACGATCTCGGACTCGTCGGGGAGAAATGCGGCCATGGCTCCGCCCCCGAAGCCCGTTCCCAGAAGTGACCCGGTTGCCACATCAAAGAGGGAGTCGGCGACAGCCCCTTCCCACGAGCCGAAGACATAGGTGCCGAGTGGCGAGAAAAAGAAGCGGCGGCCGGGGGCATGACCACTTTGGCAGTCCTCATCGAGGTGGCTCATCTCCGAGCCCGAGGCGACGTCGACAACGACGAAGACGCACTCGAGCTCGTCGTAGATCAGCGCTCTCGCGCCGTCGTCGCTCAACCCCTGAACACTCCAATCCTGCGGGGTCTCGTACAGCGTCTGATCGGACACGAGGTCCCGAATCACCCAGGTGCGATCCGATCCCCTGGAATGCGCAAGCAGCCCCGACACGGAGACGACTGCAGCCCCCTCTGGCGACTCGAGGAAGGAAGGAATCCGCACCAGCCGGTCGACATCGCCGGAGATCGAGTTGCCGACGACGAATGTCGATTCGTCGTCACCGAAAAACGCCTTCGATCCGTCCTCGGAGAGCCGAAGTTGGGACACGCTCGACAACGGTGAACTCCAGCCCCCGACTTCGGTGCCGCTGAGAGGGGAGGCGTCGAAGACCACCATCTTGCCATCTCCCGGCTCGCCGCCGACGGCGATCAGTGTGGTACCGGGCACCCATTGGTAGAGGAGGAAGTGGACGCCAAGTCCGAACCCCTGACCGAGATCGCCGATGATGTCGACGATCGCACCCGACTGGTCGTCGAAGAGAATGAACCCGGGCTCGCCCGCGACGACCAGCAGGTCGTGCGTCTCGAGCCATACCGGACGTCCCTCCCCCGACATCCTGCCCGGGCTCGACCAGATGATGCGGCCCGAGTCTGCGTCGATCACCGCAACGCCGGCGTCCCCTGCCACGGCTATACGGGACCCGTCCGGCGACCAACTGACCCGCGAATAACAGCAGGCGCCGAGGAATGTCGTCCTGATTAGGGCGCCGGTGCGAGCTTCAGCCTGATGGACACGGTCGAGCTCCGTATAGGCCAGCCGACCGTCGTCGCTGAACCCCGGGCCATCCCCACTCGGGCGGGAAAGGGCCACTGAGGCCCCATCCCCAAGGGAGAACAAGTGCACTTGCCTGGTCTCCTCGCCCACCCACGCTGCATACTCGGAGTCGGCACTTATCTCCAAGTCGGGGTGCCCGAAGACGCCGACCGTGTCGAAGACACTCACAAGCCCCCGGCCGCGGTCACAAGTTCGCAAACCTGCCGACACCTCCGCGACGAAGAGCGTCCCGTCACTTGCGAAGAATGCACCCGAGGGGACGGCGCCCTGACAGCGCAAGACTGCTGCGCCTGTGGTGATCTCCCTTACCACGACGTCGTTGCCGGATCTGAGCGCGACGAGTGTCCCCGTCGGGTCAATCGCAAGAGGACCACCCCAATCCTCGACGACACTCACCCTGTCGTTGGCAACGGCCCTGCGGAGAACTCCGACCGCCTGCGTGGTGTCCTGGCCGGTCTCCTGGAAGCCGCGAATGGCTCCAAGCGCCAGATGAAGGCTCAACTCGGGATCGGACTCGAGTGCCTTCTCGGCTTCGAGGACCAGCGCCTGTGACCTGGCGATAGTCGCTTCTCTCTCCGCGATCGTCTTCTGACTCTCGGCCTCTACTCGCTGCGACTCAGCTTCTTCGGCGTTCTGGTTGGCCAACTCGGCGTTCTGGTTGGCACGTTCGGCCTCCTGGTTGGCCCGTTCGGCTTCCTGGAGAGCCAAAGCCTCGTTTTCGTTGGCTCTGGCCTGCTCGTTGAAGGCGAACACTGCAGCAATCGACGCGGCAACCCCGAGACCCAGGACCAGGATCCCCGCCGCCCAAGCAGTCCGGATCGTCCTCCGATGCTGTTTCACCTCCTCGGATTCGAGCTCATCCTTGGGAATCCC
>JBFFIL010000007.1:0-16554 GCA_041556535.1 Acidimicrobiia bacterium
CATCCAGGAGGACTCCGGCGCTGAGATCGGCCGGTTGATGGCGGCCTGGCTGGCCGCCCTCTAGCGAGGCCAGATGGCTCTCCTGTTCCTCGCGATTCCTGCCGGCGCTCTCGCTGCGGCATCTCTGCTCGCATTCGGCGGACGCTGGGTCTGGTGGCTTGACGTCCTCGCCAACTTCCGACCCCAGTACGTGGTGTCACTCGTCGTGCTCGGCCTCCTGCTCATGGTGTCGAGATGGAGGAAGACCGGGTACGCGGTGTTGGCGGCGGCAGCGATCAACCTGGTGGCCGTGGGACCGCTATACGTGGGGTCGCCGGAGATCGGTGAGGCAGCCGCTCCTTCCATCCGCGTGATGTCGTTCAATCTCCTGTCGAGCAATGAGAGCTACGCCGAGGTGATAGAGCACATACGGGTCATGGACCCCGATGTGGTGTTCCTGCACGAGGCGAGCCGTCCGTGGGAGGTCGCGATGGAGTCCTCGGGTCTGGATCATGCGGTCATTCGGCCTCGCTCCACCCAGCTCATCTTTGGGACTCTGGTGCTCCTCCGCGCGGACGCCCCCGAGATCGTCACGTTCGGGTTTGCCGAAGCCCAGCCTCGCGCCGTTTCGATCACCTACCGCCCTCGGGGCTGGCCGGAGCCGGTAAGCATCCTGTCGACGCATCCCCTGGCTCCGACCGATGAGGATCGAGCCTCTCTGCGAGATGCCCAACTCGGGTTTGCATCCGACTGGGCGGCCGGGCGGGACGGGGCGATCGTCGTCGTCGGCGACTTCAACGCGACTCCGTGGTCTTGGCCGTTTCGGCGTCTCATGGCAGACACCGACCTGCGGAATTCCCAGATCGGGTTTGGTCTCCAGCCGAGCTATCCCACGACATCGGCATTCGTGCTCAGGGTGCCCATCGACCACCTCCTCCACTCCGAAGACCTGATCGTGCTCGACCGGCGGCTCGGGCCGGCATTGGGATCGGACCACTTTCCACTGACTGTCGACTTGCAGCTGCGACCGTGACCCGGAGGGGGGCAGCAGCCGTTGAGCCGGGTATCTTCTCAGCCATGTCAGACAGATACGCAGAGCGCCGCGCCGAGCTGGGCAAGACGGTGGGGCCGGAGGGCCTGGCCATCATCCCGGCGGCTACCGAAGTCATACGGAACTACGACGTCGCCCATCCCTTTCGGCAGGACACGGCGTTCTGGTATCTGACGGGGTTCCACGAGCCCGATGCCGTGGCGGTCATCGCCCCTGGTCACGACGACGGCGACTACACGCTCTTCGTCCCTCCGAAGGACCCGGTCCAGGAGACCTGGACTGGCATAAGGACCGGCGTTGAGGGGGCGATGGAGCGGTTCGGGGCGGACTCCGCTTTCGAGATCGCCGAGCTCGACGCCGTGCTCGAGCGGTACATGATCGGACGGGAAGTCCTCTGGTACAGGACGGGCAACAGTGAGTTCGACAGTCGCATCACCGGGATCATCAACGGCGCCAGGGCCCATCGTGAGCGATTCGGTGGGACTGTCCCGTCAACGATCAAGGACGTGTCGGGGCCGCTGGGGGAGATGATGTTGTTCAAGAGCGCTGCCGAGGCCGAGAGCCTCCGCCGCGCCTGTCACCTGACCGCCGATGGCCACATGGAGGCCATGAGGTTCGCCCAGCCCGGCATGTGGGAGTACCAGGTGCAGGCAGCCCTCGAGTATCGGTGGCGGGTGGGGGGGTCGAGACGCAACGGATACGGCTCGATCGTCGCCTCCGGGGCGAATGCGTGCATCCTCCACTACGAGAACAATGACCGTCAGATAGATGACGGTGACCTGATCCTCATCGACGCGGCCGCCGAAGTCGACGGCTACTCGTCGGACATCACGCGAACGTTCCCGGCGAATGGCTCGTTCAGCGGTCCGCAACGGGCGGTGTATGAGGTCGTCCTGGCCGCCGAGAAGCGGGGGGTCGAGCTGGCCGTCCCCGGCTCGACGATGAGAGTGATCCACGACGAGGCCGCCAGGATCCTCACCGAGGGAATGATCGAGTTGGGTCTTCTTCCCGGAGAAGCCGCCGATGCTCTGGCGATGCACCACTACAGCCACTTCTTCATGCACGGGACCGGCCATTGGCTCGGCCTCGATGTCCATGACCGCGGGGCCTACCGCATCGATGGAGAGCCCCGGCCTCTCCAGGCCGGGATGGCGTTCACCGTCGAGCCCGGGCTATACGTCTCCCCCGACAAGGCGGAGATCGAGCTGACGATGCTCTCGTACGACCTCGACGAGCGTAACGAGCGACGTATCCGTCTCGGCAACGCTGCCGCCATGGCGAAAGAGGCCGAGGAGAAGGAAGCTGCCGAGAAGATCACCCATGTGGTTCCCACCGAGCTGTTGGGGATCGGCGTCAGGATCGAAGATGACATCCTCATCACGCCCGATGGCCACGAGAACATGACGGACGCGGTCCCGATCGAGATCTCCGAAGTCGAGGCCCTTTGCGCTGAGAGTTCGGTCTTGCCTTCCGGTTAGGAGATGGCGGGCAGGGCGTAGATGACGATGCCCAGGAAGTGGAGCGCGCTGCCTGCGATCACCAGGACGTGGAAGAGCTCGTGATAGGAGAAGCTGCGGGGAAGTAGGCGGGGTCGCCTGGTGGTGAACACGACAACTCCCGCCGTGTAGCTCAGCCCTCCAAGGGCAATGAGAACCACCGCTCCGAGCCCGAGGCGATCGAAGATCTGGGGCATCCACACCACGGCGAGCCATCCCATGGTCATCTGAAGGGTGATGGACAGCCAGGTTCGGACGCCCGGAAGGAAGGCCTTCAGAGCGATGCCGAGCACTGCTATGCCCCACACGAGGGAGAGTGAGATGGCCAGGGATGCACCGTCGAGCGCAGCGACCGCGAAGGGAGTGAAGGTCGCGGCGACCACGAGATATATGGTCGAGTGGTCGAGCCGCTGGAGCCGCGCCTTCCAGGTGTCTCCCCAAGGGACCGAGTGGTAGAGGGCAGAGACCGTGTACATGATCACGAGAGCGAGCCCGAAGACGATGGCCCCGGTGACCGCGGGCGTGCGCCCCCAGGCACGCGCCAGGAGAATGCCGAGCCCGGCCAGCGACGCCAGCGCTGCTCCGCCGTGGAGAAACCCGCGCACGGGGTTCTGCATTCTTCCCAGTGTCAGACGTTCGATGGTCACAAGTTAGATGGCTTTCGGGTCTGTCGGTTGCGCTGGTCTCGCCGGTACGATGTCGTCTCGGAATGGCCCTAGGCATCCTTTACCGGCTTTACGAGCGAAGACTCGCCAAGAGCCTGAACCGCGCCAAGTTCCCGAGGCACATCGGAGTAGTCCTCGACGGCCATCGCCGCTACGCACGTGACGAGGGCTTGTCCAGCTATACCGAGTCCTACCGCGAGGGGATGGTGCGGTTCGAGGACTTCCTCGGCTGGGCCCACGAGTTCGAGATACCGGCGGTCACCGCCTGGGTCCTGTCGCGAGAGAACCTGTCCCGGCCTGCCGAGGAGCTGGACCCGTACTTCCAGGTGCTGGTCGAGTTGTTCGGGCGGCTGCCCGGTCTCGCCGAGGCCTACGACATGGGAATCAGGTTCATCGGGAGCCTGGACCTGCTTCCTGACCACCTGGTGTCGGCGGCGAAGCTGGCGGCGGAGGCGCACCCGGTGGGCAAGCGCCGCTTGAACATCGCTATGGGCTACGGCGGGCGGCAAGAGATCGTCGACGCGGCCAAGACCCTCGTGGCCGAGCTGGCGGAGGAGGGTGTCCCCGCGGACATGATCCCGGACCACATCGACGCTGACTCTCTCGCCTCGCACATGTACTCCTCGGACATGCCCGACCCGGACCTGCTGATCAGGACTTCGGGGGAGTCGCGTCTCTCCGGGTTCCTGCTGTGGCAGTCGGCATACGCCGAGTTCGTCTTTGTCGACGTGAACTGGCCGGCGTTCCGTCACGTCGACTTCCTCCGCGCCCTCCGCGACTACTCGGGCCGGACCCGCCGTTTCGGCCAATAACCCGAAACCTAAGGCTCCAGGGCCCAAATACGGTCCCTACAGCGTTTCACTTGGCAACCCTCGTAACCTCGACGTATGAGAGTCACGGTTTGCCAGCTACCCGACCCTCCCCAGGGGTTCGAGGAGGCTTGGGAGGCGCTGTGCGAGCACACGAGGGAAGAGCGCCCTCAGTTGGTCCTCGTACCCGAGATGATCTTCCACCCCTGGGTCGGCTGGACCGATCAGGTCGATCCAGCCGAATGGGACGCCGCAGTCGCCTCCCATCGCGAGTGGCTCTCTCGTGTCGACGAGATCGGTGCGCCATTCGTTGCCGGCTCTAGACCGATCGTCACCGACCAGGGAGTGCGTCACAACCGAGCCTTTCTATGGCACGACGGCCAAGTCACTGACGGCCACGTGAAGTACTACCTCCCAGACGAGCCCGGCTTCTGGGAGGCGACCTGGTACGAGCCGGGGGACGGGAGCTTCGACCCCCAGCCGGTAGGAGACCTGACCGGGGGCTTCATGATCTGCACTGATATGTGGTTCACCGAGCATGCCCGGGCCTTGGGGCGAGCCGGCACGCACCTCCTGTTCGCCCCTCGCGCAACTGAGGCCTCGACCCGCGACAAGTGGTTGGCGGGTGGCCGCGCGGCAGCGGTAATGGCAGGGGCATATTGTCTGTCGTCCAACCGGGCCGGCGAGTCCAACGGCGTCTCGTATGCGGGCATGGGGTGGGTGATCGATCCCGACGGATTGGTTCTCGCGAAGACGTCCTCGGAGAATCCGTTTGTGACGGTCGACATCGACACCGATCTGGCGGTCAAGGCCAAGGAGACCTACCCGAGGTACGTAAAGGAGTAGTGCAGGGGACACGCTTCTGTCCGTGACCCCTGCACCGACACTCAGCCCTGGCTGGCCAGGTACGCCAAGTACTCGTCGAGAAACTCGAACTGCGTCTCCGCCGCCTCTTCCGTCCACCTGGTCAGCTCCATCGTGCTGGCGGAGGAGTCGAACATCTCTGCGTACCGGTCGATATGGAATTCCTCGACCCAGCGCCGGAACCTCACTCCTGCCACGTTCCGGTCAGGGTTGGGGATGTCGATGAGATCGATGTGAGTATCACCCACGTTGGCGTACAACTCGGTTTCCCGATCGCCTCCGATGAGGGTGTAGAAGAAGTCCGGTCCCATGTCGACATCACACACCACTCTCCCGATTTCGACGTCGGTCACTCTGCAGTTGGTCACACCTATTCCCGAGGTGTCGCTGCCGACCAGCCAGGGTGTGAATCCCGGGAGAACATCCGACGAAAGCACCGCGACGGCTGCCTCCGCATCGTTCGCCTGGAGAGCGGCTACGTAGGCGTCGAGCGGCCCTGGCGGTTGTCCGGCGATGAGCCCCTGTTCCTCCCGGTTAATGAACAGCGCCGTGGCTCCAATGACCACAATCACCACCGCCGAGGCCAGCCAGGCCCGAGCGGGAACGGATGGCCGCCTTCGTGGTGTGAGCGCTTCGCTTCGACCTGGATCACCGGCCTTAACGGTTGTTGTTCGCTCTTGCTCGTTTGCCTGGTGACTCATGCCGATCCTCCGTTCGATCTCTTGAAGTGCCAGATCGGGAGCCCAGATCCCTTCGGGAAGCGGCGCATCATCGAGGTAGGCGTTCGCCTCGGCGAGCCTCAGAAGTAGCTGGGAATCGTTCACCGGTCACCTCCTTCCATCGCACGGACTTGCGCCGCTGGGAGCGGCTTGGTGAACCCGCCTGCCCTTCGCAGACGGTCTATCGCACGGGACAGGCGTTTTCTGGCCGCTTCTGGAGAGCAGCTCAGAGCCACGCCCAATTGCTCATAGTCCAACTCCTCATGGGTGCGGAGAAGCAGGACCTCACGGTCTCGTGGACTGAGAGAGGAGAGAGCATCCATGACCTGTCTCAGATCCTCGTTTCGGACGACGATCGGTTCGGGGCCGGCATCCGTCTGGTGGGCCTGCCCGCCAAGCTTGGACTTCAGGGCCTTCAAGCGGCGCAGGGACCTGTGTCTGTTGCGAATCTCATTTCGGGCGATGCCGTAAAGCCATGGCAGCTGATCACTCACCTCGGGGATGCGCTCCTTCTTCCTCCAAGCGACCGCGAAAGTCTCAGCTACGACGTCATTGACCTCCTCGATCGAAATCCTTCGCAGGCAGTACCTGTTGATCGCATCGAAGTGAGTCTGAAACACCTTCCGGAATCTCGCTTCTGCTGGCTCGGTCTGCACGGAACCGAATCCTCCACTTTCTGTCTCCCCCCGCTTACGTCCGGATGCTACGAATTCGGACAGGTTGGATTCCTGTGTCCGTATTGGCGCGAGCCGGACGTAGGTGTTACGAACCTGGGTTCTCGCACGGAAACGTCTGGGGGAGTGCAAGTGGTGCTCCCCCGGCGTTCTAGACCGTGACCATCCCCGGATGAAGGTGGGCGACACTGCCTAGTTGTCGCAGTGAGAAGGCCCACCCCGAGGCGATCTGAAGTGTCGTGATCCGCGATACGCCGGTGTGTGGCTGGCGGAACCGCTCCCACTCCCACGGGACGGGGTCGAGGCCGAGCAGGTGCCCGAGTATCACCGCGTTCGCGCCGGCGTGCGCGACGATGACTACCCGCTGGCCGGGGTCATCGACACTCCAGAGGCCCTTTCCGTCGTCGATGGGATGCACTCCGTGGGAGTCGAGCGTCGCTCTCAACCCGCCAACAACCCGCTGGTGGAAGTCCATGAAGGACTCCCCGCCGGGACCGAGCCCTTCCCACATCTCATCCATCGATCGAAGGTTGATCGTCTCGAAGTGGCGGTCGATGTCTTCCACCGGGGACCCTTCCCACTCGGGAGGGTTGTTGATCTCCTGGAGCCAGTCGAACACCTCACGCTCGGGCTGGATCTGGCCTTCGACAGGGTCGGCCGTCTCCATTGCCCGCTTCATGGAGGAGACCCAGAGGTTGTCGACGCGGTCGACGGACGCCAGACGGTGGGCGACACGCTCCGCTTGCTCGGCGCCCAGGGCCGTGAGGCCGGGATCGTTCAGAGCGAGACGGTCGGGGGCCCAGTCGGGCTCTGCGTGTCGAACTAGGAAGAGGTCCATGGTCGAAACCTAGGCGATTGTCCGACAATACGATGTTGCCGTGCCTTTGGAAGCCCTGAAAGCCCATCTGACCGAGCATGGACTTCGCACCGATGGACCGTTCACTCTCAGGTCCGGCGCAGTCTCGTCTTGGTACGTGGATGCCCGGCAGACCACGTTCGACGGAGCTGGAGCCAGGCTCGTGGGAGAGGCGGTGCTCGACGTGCTCTCTCCGGATGTGGAGGCCATAGGTGGGATGACCATGGGCGCCGACCCGATCGCCGTAGCGACAGCTCTGGTGGCGGCGGAGCGCGGTCGAGAGATGAGAGCCTTCAGCGTTCGGAAAGCGGAGAAGGACCACGGCACCGGGGGCCGCCTGGTCGGCCCGGTGGGCCAGGGGACGAGGGTCGCGATAGTCGAAGATGCCACTACTACGGGTGGAGCAGCGGTGGAGGCCGCGATGGCGGTGATGGAGGAAGGGCTCGTCGTAGTCCAGGCAATTGCCCTTGTCGACCGTTCGTCTGGCGCAGCAGCCGCCAACTTCCGGTCCCTCGGCGTGCCTCACGTTTCGCTGATAGAGCCTGCCGACCTGGGGGTGGAAGCGTGAGCAAGATCGTGGTGCGTCGCTCGGGCCTGCGGATGTGGCTGATGGCCATGGGAGGCATACCGCTCATGGTCCTCGCTCTGGACGTGCTCACTTCGCGGAGGATCACAAATTGGCTGCGCGAGCTGGTCTTCCCCCCGCAGGACACGCAGATTTTCGAGCCGAGGGACGTGATTTTCGCATGGGTCATGCTGGGCTTCAGCGTCTTCGTCGTAGGTTGGGGTCTCAAGGAGCTCTTCTTCCCAACCAGCGTCGTGGAGGGCCGCGACGAAGGGCTCGCGGTGAGGATCGCCGGGCCGTTGCGGCAGCCGAGCGTCATCCCGTGGGAAACGCTCTCGAAGGTCTATGCCGGCGAAGCCGAGGACGATGGGACGGTCGTGCCGCTCCTTGTCCTGGATGTCCAAGGGACCGAGGGGCTGCCGGACGATCCGTGGGGGGCGCGGTGGCTGGGTGATGGGCGTCTGGGCGTCCTTGCCGAGGACTGGTCTGACACCCCCGACGAGGTGGCCGTTGCGATCACCGAATTCGCTGTCGACGCACGGAAGAGGGCGTCCGCGCGGACTGCGAGCATCTGGGAAGAGGAGTGATCCCGGTAGGTGCCCATGTGCCGACGGCTTCTCCGCTGGCACAGGCCGAGGCCCGTGGAGCGGACCTCATCCAGATGTTCCTCTCCAATCCGCAATCGTGGAAGAAGCCCGATCCACGAGAGGACGCCGGCGACCTCCGCCGTTCGACCATCCCGATCTACGTTCACGCCCCGTATCTGATCAATGTGTGTGCCGACAACAACCGGGTGCGGATACCGAGCCGGAGGATCTTGCAGGAGACGTGCGACGCCGCTGTCGACATCGGTGCCGAGGCGGTGGTTGTCCACGGTGGGCACGTCACCGGGGATGGCCCTCAAGAAGAGGGAATCGCCCGGTGGAAGAAGGCACTGGACGCCATCGACACCGAGATGCTCATATTGATCGAGAACACCGCCGGGGGTGACAAGGCCGTGGCGCGCCGCGTGGATTGGATCGCCCGCCTTTGGGAGGAAGTGGGGGGATACGGGGTGGGCTTCTGTCTGGACACGTGCCATGCCTGGGCGGGTGGCGAGCCGTTCGATGAATTGGTCGAACGGGTGTTGGCGGCCACCGGCCGGATCGACCTCGTCCAAGCAAACGACTCGAAGGACCCGTTCGACTCGCGACGTGATCGGCACGAGAACCTGGGCCATGGGGAGATCCCGGCATCGGATCTCGCCGCGGTCTTCAGGGATGCAGGCGCCCCGGTAGCCGTGGAGACGCCGGGCGATGCCGGAGAGCACACGGCCGACATCGATTGGGTTCGCTCCGTTCTCTGAGGGCCGGGCACCGCTCGAGTGAGAACCGGGGCTCCGTGACCCAGGTTGACATTCCTCCCCGACGGGTACCCTTATCGTCCCATGAGGAACAAGACGACCGTACCGGAGATCAGGGCACGCAAGGGTGGCCCAAAGATCTCGATGGTGACAGCCTACGACCACCCCGGCGCAGTGATCGCCGACCAGGCGGAAATCGACATCATCCTCATAGGCGACTCGGTGGCCAATGTGGTGCACGGCATGGACACGACGCTCGAGATCGGCATGGATGAGATGGTCATGCACACTCGCGCTGTCTCGCGTGCGCAGCCGAGTTCCCTAATCGTCACCGACATGCCGTGGCTCAGCTTCCATCTCACCCCGGAGGAAACGGTCAGGAACGCCGGCCGGCTGGTTGCCGAAGGCGGCGCGGAGGCCGTGAAGTTGGAGGGTGGGCGCAAGCGCCTCCCCATGATCCAGGCCATCCTCGACGCAGAGATTCCCGTCATGGGTCACGTTGGGCTCACTCCCCAGTCGGTCCACGCCATGGGAGGGTTCAAGGTTCAGGGGAGGATGGTGGACGCCGCGAAGGAGATGATCGAAGACGCCAAAGCACTCTCCGACGTCGGGTGCTTCGCAATCGTGCTCGAGGGCGTGCCTGATGTCCTCGGCGAGATCATCACCAAAGAGGTCGACGCCCCGACGATCGGCATCGGTGCCGGGCCGGGAACCGACGGCCAGGTCCTGGTCTTCCACGACGTACTCGGGCTCGGGCAGGGGCGATATCCGAAATTCGTCCGCGGATACGCGGACCTGGCTGTGCAGGCGACCGAGGCGCTGAGGCGTTTCAAGGCCGACATCCAGAGCGGGTCGTTCCCTGGAGAAGAGGAGAGCTATCACCTCTCCGACGAAGTCACCGCTGAGCTCCTCGGGGGAACGAAATCCGAATAGCCGCGGCGCTGGTCCTGCTGGCTGCCTGCTCGACGACCCCGGGGTGGGACGTTTCGATCTTCGACACCGACGTGATAGTGGTCGGAGACACGCGGCTCTCGGTCTACGTCGCCGACACGATCGCCGAGCGGGGCCGCGGCCTGGCCGGCGCCGAGTCGCTTCCCGACGGAACAGACGGCATGCTCTTCGAGTTCAGCGGCTCGTCGACGGTGACCTTCTCCATGGAGGACACCCTCATCCCACTCGACATCTGGTGGTTCAACAGCTCGGGCTCCCTCATCGGGTGGACTCTCATGGATCTGTGCGTGTCGGAGCCATGCGCGACGTATCGGTCGCCGGGGATCGTCGGCTGGGCATTGGAGACACCTGCGGGAGAATTCGAGTTCGATGTCGGTGACCAGTTGTCGGCTGGGGATTCGGGCTGATTTCGTTTACCATTCGACCGACATCGGCGTCTCGCGCCGCTGATGGCGGTACCCCTGCTCCATCGAGAGGATGGGGCCTTCCACAGGATGTCCACAGGAGGTCTGATGCGCGACTATGAAGTGATGACCATTCATCGGCCCGATCTGGCCGAGAACGACGTCGAGGCGAAGGTGGCCGAGGTCGAGTCCTATCTCGCCGACAGCGGTGCCAGCGTGACCAAGAAGGACATGTGGGGCAAGCGCCGGTTCGCCTACGAGATCGATCACCTCACCGAGGGGTTCTACGCCGTGGTGTCGTTCCAGGCCGATCCGTCGTCGGTCGACTCACTCGATCGGATGCTTTCCCTGGCGGACGAGGTGGTCCGCCACAAGATCGTCAGGATCGGGGATGCCTGACTGGAATCCGTCCCACACCGACGGCATAGTCGTCGGGAGACGGAGATAGAGGAGATTCAATGTCAAACAACGTGACACTCATAGGCAACCTCGTCGATGACCCCGAGCTCCGGTTCACCCCGTCGGGGGTTGCCATGGCGAAGATCCGGCTCGCCGTGAACCGCCGCTGGCGCAGCCAGGACGGTGAGTGGCAGGAGGACACGAGCTTCTTCACCGGCACCTGCTGGAGGGAGCAGGCAGAGCAGGTCGCCGAGTCCCTGCAAAAGGGTGCTCGCGTCATCGTGACCGGACGTCTCGAGCAGCGCAGTTGGGAGACGGACCAAGGCGACAAGCGCTCGGTGGTTGAGGTTCAGATCGATGAGATCGGTCCTTCGCTGCGGTGGGCCACCGCCACGGTCAACAAGACTCAGCGTCAGGGTGGGGACTGGTCGGACAACCGCCAGTCCGCGAAGACTCCTGCTCCGGCAGCCCGCGATGACTACGGGCCCGACGAGGCGCCTTTCTAGAGAGGACTCCATGGCACGAAAGAGCAACAACTCCCAGAGGTCGCCGCGCGGTCCTCGAGGAAGGCGTCAGGACTTCAGGCGCTACAAGCCGAAACCCTGCGCCTTTTGCAAGGAGAAGACGGAGTACATCGATTGGAAGGACACCGCTCTTCTCCGCAAGTACATGTCGGACCGCGGGAAGATCCGCGGACGGCGCATAAACGGCAATTGCCCCCGTCACCAGCGTGAGGTTGCCACGGCGATCAAGAACGCTCGAGAGATGGCGCTTCTGCCCTACATAGCCGGCCGATGAAGCTGATCCTCACCTCAGACGTCGAGGACCTGGGCAAGAGGGGCGACGTGGTCGACGTCGCCGACGGGTACGCACGCAACTTTCTCCTGCCGAAGAAGCGCGCCATCGTGGCCAACCAGGGTGCGCTCGAGCAGGCCGAGGCGATCCGTGAGGCGCGTATCGAGGCCGAGATGCGGGCGAAGGAGTCAGCTGAGTCCATCGCCACCCAGCTCGTGGGGAGCCGCGTGGTTCTCGCCGCTCAGGCTGGTGACGAGGGCCAGCTCTACGGCTCCGTGGGGGTGTCGGACGTCGTCGCTGGCATTCTCCGGTTCACAGGAATCGAGCTGGACAAGTCGAACATCGTCATGGGCGAGTCGATCAAAGCCATCGGCTTGCATGAGATAACGCTTCGCCTGCACCCCGAGGTCGAATTCCCGCTCACCCTCGACGTCATCCCGGCGTAGAGACAGACAAGAGTCTGAGGCCCGAAACCCAAGGGTGATTTTCGCGCCCTCCTGGCAATCCCTTCCACCGCGAAAAACAATCAGCCGTTCGGGTTGGGGTCGCCGCGACGAGATGTCTATGTTCGCCTGACTTCCCCCGCTGCTGGCGGTTTCACTTCCCCGCCCCGGCGGGGTCTTGCGCGCCAAGGCCCTGAGAATCTGTCAGTGGCGCATGGCATCGTGTCGGCGAGGACAAACATGACAAGCGTTACCGAACAGTCACAGATGAGGCCCGGATACCGGAGCCCTCCTCACTCGCGCGAGGCCGAGGAGTCGGTCATCGGCGCCGTCCTCCTCTCCGAGGACGCGGTGAACGAGGTGATGGATCGCATCCACCCCGAGGACTTCTACGTTCCCGCTCACCAGGCCATCTTCGAGGGCATGCGCGAGCTCTTCGACTCCAATCAGGCCATCGACGCCGTCACTGTGTCGGAGGTCCTCCGGCGGAGGGGAGAGCTCGAGAAGGTCGGAGGAGTCTCCTATCTCACCCGTCTGGTCGACATCGTGCCTTCGACGTCGAACGTCACCTACTACGCCGGCATAGTCGAGGAGCATGCAAAGCGCCGCGAGCTGATACGTGCGGGAGCCTCTGTTACGGAGGTGGCCTTCGACATCGACGAGGAGATTGCCATCGTCCTCGATCGTGCCGAGCAGGCGGTGCTAGGCGTCGCCGAGAAGAGGTCATCGCAGAGCCTGCTCGAGATCGGCCCCATGTTCAACGATGCACTCGAGCACATCGAGCGCATGGAGGAGATGGGAAGCGAGATGACCGGGCTCGCAACCGGTTACGTGGATCTCGACAAGAAGCTCGCCGGGCTCCAGCCGGCGAACCTCGTCGTGGTCGCCTCACGCCCCGGCATGGGCAAGTCGAGCCTGGCACTGGGAATCGCCATCAACGTGGCCACTCAGGACGAGCCGGTGGCGATCTTCTCCCTCGAGATGTCGAAGGAAGAGCTGGTCCAGCGGATCCTCTCATCCGTCGGCAAGGTCGACTCGATGAAACTTCGCTCAGGCCAACTGGGGCCGCTCTGGCAACGCATCGTCGACGCCGCCGGCCGCATGTACAAGGCTCCGATATTCATCGATGACTCGCCAGTCGTCACCGTGACGGACATCCGGGCCAAGTGCAGACGGTTGAAGCGGAAGAAAGGCCTCTCGCTGATCGTGGTCGACTACCTGCAGCTGATGCAGGCCACGAGTCGGGAGAATCGCCAGCAGGAGATATCCGAGATCACCCGGAACCTCAAGAACCTGGCACGTGAGCTGGGAGTCCCCATCATCGCGTTGTCACAGCTCAACAGATCGTTGGAGCAGAGAGAGGACAAGCGACCCCGACTCTCCGATCTTCGCGAGAGTGGGGCGATCGAACAGGACTCGGACGTGGTCATGTTCATCTACCGCCACGAGTACTACCACCCCGAAGACCAGGAGAAGAAGGGCATCGCCGAGGTCATCGTGTCCAAGCACCGCTCCGGCTCGACCGGGCCCGTAGAGATGACCTTCCAGCCCGAGTTCACCCGATTCGCCAATCTCGGACGGGACGTTACCTAGCCAAAAAGGCTGAGCGGCAACCCGAAGGTTGCCGCTGGAGGGGTTGTCACTTGCCCAGTGAAGCCGGGGAAGCTTCAGGGGACTATTGGGCCCATGACACCTTGGCCCGAGTCTGGTTTCCCGACAGTCCCAACGCCGGCCAGCCCGAACCCAATTCGAGTATACGCAACCGCGCTAGTCCGTGACTTGGGAAGTGCCGAAATCGCGGTGGGACCGACTCGCCGTGGGTCCCGACTGTCCCTGGTACTTAGAACCCAGCTCCGGGGACCCGTAGGGAGAGTCGGCGGGCGTCGTCATCTCGTAGAACGAGATCTGGCCGATCTTCATAGCGGGGTAGATCGCGATGGGCAGCGTCGCCACATTCGACAGCTCGAGGGTTATGTGGCCCTCGAACCCCGGATCGATGAAGCCGGCGGTCGAGTGGATGAGAAGGCCGAGCCTCCCCAGCGACGACTTGCCCTCGAGGCGCGCCACGACGTCGTTGCCGAGTTTCACCCGTTCCAGAGTCGAGCCCAAGACGAACTCCCCCGGGTGGAGCATGAAAGGCTCTTCGTCGCCCACCTCTACCAGTTGGGTCAGGTCGTCCTGCGGTGCCCGAGGGTCGATCTCGGAGTACCGGTGGTTGACGAAGACCCGGAAGCCGTTACCGACGCGAAGGTCGACAGAGGATGGCTGGACGAAGGACGGCTCGTAGGGGTCGATGATGATGGCCCCGGATTCGACGGCATCGCGGATCGATCGGTCGGAGTAGATCATCGAGTCGAAATGGTAGGCCGGGCCCCGGTCAAGGGCCCGTCCTCCTTCCGCGTCGAGCACGCACCACCGACAGCCCGACGGCGGCCCCTGCCACGGCACCGACCCCGAGGAGGGCCCACCGGGCGAAGTCCTGTGCCGGCGGCTCCGGCGCCTGTCCGAACGGAAGAGGCTCGAATGTCCCGTCAGCGAGTGCCTCGGGTCCCATCGTGGAGCAGAGGCTGCCCCGCCACCCGTCGTCGCTCTGGTCAACGAAGAGGGTTGCAGAGTTGCCCAACCCCACCTCCAGACCGCACGATGCGCTGTCCCGGGAGCTGTAGACGGTGATGGGTGTATCGAGATCGCCCTTGTAGACGGCCTGGATCTCGAAGACGTAAGGCACCTGGTCGGCGCTGGAAATTGCTCCGATGGCGGGCTGGTCGGGCACGGCGACGAGTGTGCCCACGAAAGCCGCATCCGAATTGGCCAGCAGGTCGGCGGCGTCGGGCTCCATGCATGAGCAACCCAGTGCCGATTGCGTACCCAGATGGAGGCTCATCGCGGCGAGGGCGACGACGAGGATGGCGCGAGGGATTGTTCGGGTCATGTGGGTTCGACGCTCGGCTCTGCTGGCACGGTTCCCGACCTCGGGCTCTAACGGTCCTCCCCGTGGGAAGGATTGGAGCGGGTGACGGGAATCGGACCCGCGTCTTGAGCTTGGGAAGCTCACGTTCTGCCATTGAACTACACCCGCGGGAGCCGCCAGGCTAGTTATCGGTTGGTGGCAATGACATCCCCGGGTCAGCTGAATAGCGTGAGCGCCCCCCAGAACGCCAGGACGATGCCGACCGCCGAGAGGAAGATCACCCGACCTGGCCGAAATCGAGCGCCCTCCACTTCTTTTGGGGCTCTTCCCTGGCGGTGCCTCCACCACGCCAGGCCATTCCCTATGAGAAGAGCAAGCCCGAGCGCGAGAACCAGTTCGGGCAGGAGAGTCTGAACGTCGAACGGGTCCACAACGGGACGGTAATGGTGAATAGGCTCGATGCGTGCCTGTCGCCACCGCCTCGGCCCCCGCCACGACCGCCAACCTCGGGCCAGGGTTCGACTGCATCGCCCTTGCCCTGAGCCTCCGCTGTGAGGTGACCGCAGAGCCGGCCGAAGAGTGGTCCATATCCCACACGACAGACCACAGCCCGGGCCCCGGAGAGGGCGACGGGATCGTCACGGCTGCGCGCGACGCCGTAGGGGATCGCCCTCTTGCAATCACCGTTCACAACCACGTTCCCCTCGCCCGGGGTCTGGGCTCCTCTGCGGCCGCGTACGTGGCGGGCGCGGCCGCAGCCATCAGAGCCGTGGGGGATGAGGCTTCGCCCGACCGCGTCTATCGAATTGCCGCAAACCTCGAGGGCCACGCCGACCAGGCCGCAGCGGCGGTCTACGGAGGCCTGGTGCTCATCCCCGCCGAGGGGATGCCGCTGCGCCTGCCGCTGCATCCATCGTTGAGACCGGTGGTAGCCATCCCCGAAACCCGCCTGCCGACAGTTCAAGCGCGTGCTGTCATAGCCGAGTCACACGATCACGACATGGTTCTGCGGAGCCTGTCCAGGGTTGCTGCTCTCACGGCTGGACTGATGACCGGTGATCCCGAGTTGCTGGCGGCTGCGCATGGTGACGAGATCCATGAGACGCCCCGAGCATCCCTGAGCCCCGATGTTGGCCGGTTGATGGATGTGGCCCGCCGCGCCGGAGCGCTCCATGCCGCACGCTCGGGTGCCGGGCCGTCGGTTGTGGCGATCACCACTGCTGAGACGGCGGGAAGGGTGTCGAGAGCCTTTGAGGAGGCCGGAGCTTCGGTTCTCAACAGCCCGATAGACACCACCGGACTTGTCTGAACGGGGAACTGTGATGGACTGGCGTGATCGTTTTAGGGCTCCCGCGGTGACCTCGGCTCATGTCGCCCGTGACAACGAGGCGCGCGGTGTGGTCATAACTGACATCGACGACAAGTTCCAGGCGTACGCATGGGATCGGGTCGACGGGTCGCTTCGCCAGGTGACCGATACGAAGGGAGCCGTGATCTCGACCGCTATCTCGCATGACGGTGAGTGGATATATGCCATGGTCGAGAGCGAAGCCGGCACAGAGTTCGGCCACGTCCATCGGTTCTCCTTCGACGGGACCTGGTCCGAGGACACGACTCCCGATGTGGGTCTC
>JBFFIL010000008.1:0-16437 GCA_041556535.1 Acidimicrobiia bacterium
GCCGACGTCGACCTCAACTACGACGAGCTCTCCTCCCACGACAGGAGGAGGAGGTGGTGGGGGAGGCGGGAACCCCTAGACGCCCCCTGTTGGTGTCTACCGGTAGTTGGTGGTCATCACGAAGCCGACCGCGATCGCCCCGAGACCGGCGAGGAGCCAGATCTGGCTCAGGGTCTCCGCGAAGATGAACCTGACCAGCACCAGGACCACACCGACAACCATGAGACCGGCCATCAGCGCTACGTACCAGGTGGGGCTGGGGTCCTTGGCCTTGGCCGCCGCATCCAGCGCCTTCTGCGACTGGGGTCGGGTCTTCGGCTTGCGGCGTTTGGACTCTGGCATCGGTCGGCGAGCGTAGTCGGTGTGCCGGCCACGGCGCAGGGCGTGAATTGCGACACCCGGTCGAGTGCTTACACAGGTGTAATTCTCCACAGACTGTGGAGAAACCCCTGGATAACTACACCGGTGTGATTAGCCCGGTCGCCAGACCGGGACCATCTCCTCCCGGCAGTGCTTGGGCGGTTTGTCCTCCTGGGGATTGACCGCCCGCATCGTCACCTCGGCGCCACACACCGAGCAGCGGTAGTCCTGGTCGATCGGGACGATGTCCTCCGGGTTTACCTCGGGTGGAGGCGTACACAGAGCACGGATGATCCAGGTGAGGACCACCCAGATGACTACTCCCGCGGCAACGGCGAAAAGGACCGACCAGAGGCTCATCGGCCCGCTCTACCCCGCTGAAGCCGGCGAAGACCGGTTGGCGCCGGTGCGCTCTCAGAGCCTCTCAATGATCGTGGCATTGGCCATTCCGCCACCCTCACACATCGTCTGGAGCCCGTAGCGGCCGCCGCTGCGCTCCAACTCCCACACCAGGGTGGTGAGGAGCCGGGCGCCCGAAGCCCCGAGTGGATGCCCCAGGGCGATCGCTCCACCGTTGACGTTGGTGCGGGACCAAAGGCCGTCGACGTCCGTGCCGCCGTGCTCCATGCGCCACGCGATCGGCACCGAGGCGAATGCCTCGTTGACCTCGAAGAGATCTATGTCGTCGATCGAGAGCCCGGCGCGGTCAAGAGCCTTGCCCGTGGCGGGGATCGGGCCGGTGAGCATGATGACGGGGTCCACGCCGGCCATCGAGAAGGTGTGGAAACGTGCTTTGGGGGTGAGACCAAGCTCCTCGGCCTTTTCCTCGGCCATGATCAACACGGCGGCTGCTCCATCCGATATCTGCGACGAGTTGCCGGCGGTGATCTTCCCGTCGCTCTGGAACGCCGGCTGGAGGGCGGCGAGCTTCTCAAACGACGTGTCCCACCTGATCCCCTCGTCGCGGGTGACTGTCTCGGTCGAGCCGTCGTCCCGGGTGATTTCCACGGGGATGATCTGGCCCTCGAAGCGCCCCTCTTCTGTTGCCTTGGCGGCTCGCTGATGGGATTCGAGGGAGAGTTGATCGAGCTCTTCCCGGCTGATCCCCCACTTCTCGGCGATCATCTCTGCCGAAATGCCCTGGGGAACTAGCCCGGCGGCGTAGCGCTCCAGCATCTTCGCCCCGAACGGGAGCCCGGGTCCCTGCTGCGCGGTAATGCCGATGGGCACCCGTGTCATGTTCTCCACACCCGCTGCGACGACAATGTCCTGCACTCCGGCCATGACGGCCTGCGCGGCGAAGTGGGCGGCCTGCTGGGACGAGCCGCACTGCCGGTCGATGGTGACACCCGTCACGGACTCGGGGAACCCAGCTGCCAACGCGGCGTTGCGACCTACGTTGTAGGCCTGCTCTCCGGTCTGCATGACGTTGCCCATGATCACGTCCTCGATCAGCTCGGGATCGAGGTCGTTCCGCTCCACGAGGGCCTCGAGGGGGATGGAGGCGAGGTCGACCGGGTGTATGTCCTTGAAGACACCGTTGCGCCGCCCCGTCGGGGTGCGGACGGCATCGACGATTACTGCGCTTCTCATGCTTCTCCTTGTCCTCCGAGACAACAGGGATCACCCGCTCGGGCATTCCGAACCGTCGGAGTGGAGACGATGGGACTCGAACCCACGACCCCCGGCTTGCAAAGCCGGTGCTCTTCCAGACTGAGCTACGTCCCCGCTCCCCCGATTCTACGGGCAACGAAGTTGCCGGGCCAGGTGGCCCCTACTCTTGGGCCGCTATCGCAATGACCTGGCCGTCGTTGGTCAGGACGAACACCGCGCCGCCCTTCACAGGGGCCGGGCTGCCGACGATCGGAGCGCCGACGTCGAACCGCCAAAGCTCGGCCCTCGTTTGGGGGTCGATCGCGAACAGGATCCCATCGGTGGTCCCGACGTATATGACCCCCCCGGCCATGACCGGGGCAGCACTTATCTGTGACTCGGCGTTGAACACCGAATAGAGTTGCTGGTTCCGGAAGGCGTCCTTTGCCACGATCCGCCTGTTGTCGACGAAGTAGATGATTCCGTCATGGACGATCGGCGCGAACGGAAGGCCGAACTGTGTCAAGAGCGGGATCTGGGGGGAGATCGCTCCTATGGGCAAGCTGCTGCAGCGGCCGACGGTGGTCATCCAAATCTCACCCGTGGCGACAGGGATGTACACCACGCCGTCGGAGATGATCGGGCTCCCCCCGGGCGGGAGAGCGCCATACGATTGGTCGCACACCAACTCGACCGTCGCCTCCTCGCCGGATGGGTCTTCCCCGTTCTCGGAGCCGCCGGTGTTGATGGCGCCGCCTGATGGATCGATCAGACCGTCGTCACTTAGGCCGCCTCCTTCTGCGGGGGCTTGTTCGGGGATCTCGAGAAGATGGAGCACACCCGCCTCGTCCACCACGTAGACGATGCCATCGTGATAGGCGATGGACTCTGTTATCGGGGCCATCGGATCTCTCTCAGAGCCCGCGTACCTCCACAGCTCGACCCCGTCGATGTTGAAGCCGATCACCTCTCCGGCGTCGGTCCCGACGACGATCTCGACTCCAGACGCCCTTTCGACGATGAGGGGCGAGCCCCTGGCGACTCCCCCGAGCTCCACGGGTGTGCGCCAGATGGGCAGGCCCGTGAGGGCGTTGCGCGCGTGGAGCCGGCCGTCGTCCGTTGTGACTATCAACATCGGGAGCCCCGACGCCATCGGCTGCGAGACGGTCTTGGTGACAGGCGCGGACGTCACCTCGGCTCCGATCGCGACGTTGGTCCGCTCTCCCTTGTTGGCGTCGTCCTGACCCATGTTGAGGAGGATGAGGTCGGCGTTTGGCGTGTCGCTGGCGAAGACAAGGTTGCGGCCGTAGGCCATCGGATCGGTGAGGAACGTGCCGCCCGGCCGGACAACGAAGTAGTTGCCGAGTGGGGTGTAGAACCCGCCGTCCTCCATTACGCCGTCCCGCTGAGCCCCGCCCCGGTACTCGATCGTCCCGAACACCCCGCGGTCAGGAAGGCTGACCGTGGTGTCCTCCATTCTCGGGATCGTCGTCGTAGTCGGGATGGTCGGAGGCGGCTCGGCAACCGGATCGCGCGTGCTCATGATCACGGCGAACGCGGTTGCGCCTGACAGGAGCACGATGCCGGCGGCGGCCGCGACCAGGGTGAGCGGGCTTCGCCGCCTGGGACGACGACGCACCAAACCCCGCGCCTGGCGCTGGGCAGGGCTGAGGATGATGTCGGTCCCGGCCAGCCCGGCCGCCTCGAGCGCCTCGTCGATGTGCCGGGTCAACTCGTCGCTGTCGACGTCGACGTCGACGTCGACCTCGAACGCGTTCACGACAGCGGGATGGGACTTCCAGTCTTCGAGCCAGTCTTCGGGAAGGTGCGCCTCCAGGGCCCGGACCGCTCGCGCGACGGGTATGACGGCGGGGTTGTCCCACGCTCCGGCGGCCTCAGCCGCATGGGCGGCGACCATCGGGTTGCCGATCTGAAGAGCCAGAGCCGCACCTTCGAGCCCGAGGTCCTGGAACGACTCGCGGTGGGCCCTGACTCCCATCAGGTGAGCTGCCGAGCCGAACCAGCGCGCCTGAAGCAACGCGTCGGTCAGGTCCTCGGCATCCTTCTGGGGCCAGGCGTCTCCTTCCGGGGTCAGGGAGAGCTGGATCTCCTGTGCGTGGATCCGCCAGCGCCAGCCATCGATGCCCTCCGGTGTGGCGGCCAGAGCCGCCTCGAGTGTCTCTGTCGCCCTCTCGGCGTCCCCCAGTCCCGCGTACGCCCGGGCCAGCCCGACGAGGGCCATGTTCTCCCACTGCGGCAGGGACCTGCGCACGATCTCCAGGACCTTCTCGGCGTGAGCTGCGGAGTCCTCGTGTCTCCCGAAGTAGCCGGTGCCCTCCATTCGAGCCAACTCCGCGATGAAGCGCGGGGCGTCTGCGTCGTGTTGATCGGCGAGCTCGTAAGCCCTAGATGCGGCCTCCATCGCCTCCCTCACGTGACCCAGGCCAAAGAGACTCCGCGCCCAATAGGCCTCCCGCAACGCCAGGTTCAAGGGGTCTCCGTCGCTGGCGTGATCGCGAAGCACGGCGAACTCCGCCTCGGCGCTGCGGAACTCGCCGCGGTCGAAGTGGATCCAGGCGTCGTTCCAGTTGACGTAGTCCTTCTGCTGGGTGTTCCCGTACTCGTTGACCAGGCTCCGGCCGACTTCCATCACCCTGTCGGCCTCGGTCGGGAAGCCGATTCGAGAGAGCTCGCGACCGTGGAGGGCGAGGAGAGTCCCCTGCTTCGCCGGCTCGCCCACGTGTGACGCCTCCCAGGCCGCAAGGGCCGCAAGGGCCTCGGCCTGCTGCGGGCGCTGAAGGTTGCTGGCGACGTTGGCGGCGAGCCTGAGGGCGTCCACGAGTGCCGCACCCTCGAGACGTCGGATTGCCTTGTCGAGGTCGGCGGCCGCGCCGTGGTTGTCGCCCTCCGCGTCACGGTGTGCGGCACGGAGGAAGTGAAGCTGGCCCTCGGTGGCTCGAGAGAAGAAGCTCCCGTGCTCCCCGGCGGCGAGCGCTCCCTCGACGGCCTCATACGCTCCGCCGCCGAGAGCTTCGGGGACGAGCCTCTCCGCAGCCTGCTCGTACTGTGAGGCGGCGAGATAGGCGAGTCCTATCTCGGTCGCATCACCTCCCACCGCATCGAGCGCCTCCGCCCAACGACCGGCGAGAAACGAGGTCCGGCTGGCCGACTTTGGCTCGGGAGTGGACTCGGAGAGCGCCACACCTTCGGCAGTGTCGAGGACCTGGCCGGTGGAGACGAGTTCTTCGATAGCGGCGAGAACCTCTTCTGCCTCGATCCTCAGGGCTGCGGCGGCCTCATCGACTCGAACAGGACGGCGGGCGACAGCCAGAAGCGTTGTCAGATCCTCGGTGTGTGCCATTCCGTCCTCGCCCTCCGTGGGGTCCCAGAGCCAGGTTGCGAGGATAACCAGGCCAAGAGGCTCCGAGTTCGCCGACCGCAGATTGGGCGAGCCGGCGATTTCGGATCGACGGGCGGGGTCTAGACGATCACCACCGTCTTGCCCCGTGCGTGGAACTCGCCCTGCCGGTCCACGGCCTGAGCCACCTCGTCGAGCCCGACTCGGTCGGTGACTGCGCTCTTTATCCGGCCCGACGCCAGCATCTCCCCGAGAGCCTCCAGATCGTGATGGTCGACGCGGGCCAGGAACATGCCCGTGAATCGCTGGCTCCAGAAGCGAAATGCCAGAGCCGTCCTGATCAGCCTCAGAAGCGGACCCACGACACGGCCCTTCGGGCCGCCGAAGAGGAGATAGGCGGCGTCTGGTTTCATGACCCGTCTGATCTTCCGGAGTGGTCGGTTGCCGGGGCCGTCGAAGACGAGATCGAACTGCTCATTGAGCCCGGTGAAGTCCTCCGCTGTGTAATCCACTACTCGATCTGCACCCAGTTCCCTCGCCAACTCGACATTCCGCGGCGAGACAACGGCTGTGACCTCGGCTCCGAGTGCTCGTGCGATTTGGAGCGCATAGGTTCCGACACCTCCCGAGGCACCGTTTACCAACACCTTCTGCCCCTCCCGGATATGGGCGTGGTCCCTGAGCCCCTGGAGAGCCGTCAGGCCCGCGAGCGGAGCAGCCGCCGCCTCCTCGAAGGAGACCTCCTTCGGTTTGAGGGCGAGCTTCTTCTCCGATGCTGCCGCGTACTCGGCATAGGCGCCGAACCCGATGTCGCCGAAGACGTCGTCCCCGACCTCGAATCGGCTGGCGTTCGGCCCCACGGCGACGACGGTGCCCGCAATGTCAGCGCCGATCTCGCTCTTCTTGGGACGGAGAAAGCCCTGGGTGAGTCTCATGAAGTAGGGCTTGCCCGAGGTCATGTGCCACTCGAACGCGTTGACCGAGCTGGCGACGACCTCGACCAGCACCTGGTCCCCGGTTGGCTCCGGTGTGGGCACCTGTCTCACCTCAATGTTGCCCACGCCGTACCGGTGCTGGATGGCGGCTCTCATCGTGTCCGGGATTACCCGGGTTTCCTTCGTTTCCGACTCCACTTCGCTCTCCTGATTCTCTGGGACCTTCATATTGCAGTGGGACTCCGCCCATACGCTGTAAGTCGTACGGCGTAAGGTATACACGTACACCGTAAGGTTTGTCAACACCAACTGGTTAGAGTGAACACCGGATGGTCACCGAGACAAAGCCGACGAAGAGAGACCCACTCAGCCGTGAGCGGGTGTTCGAGGCGGCCGTTCAACTCGCCGACGAGAGCGGTCTGGAGGCGGTGACCATGAGGCGCCTGGCCGAGAAACTGGGTGTCGAGGCGATGTCGCTCTACTACCACGTCGCCAACAAGGAGGCGATCCTCGACGGCGTCGTCGATGCGCTCATCGACGAGATCGAGGTGGAAACGGGCGACTTCGACGCTCCCACCGGCGAGGCGCCGTGGAAGGAGGTGATGAGGGCTCGGATCCTCACCGCCCGACGCATAATGCTCCGCCACAAGTGGGCTCCGAGTGCTCTCGAGACCAGGACGAGCATCAGTGCCCCGATGATGCGGTATTTCAACTCATTGCTTGGGATCATGGTCGGAGGTGGCTTCTCCTACGACCTCGGCCACCATGCCCTCCATGCCCTGGGCAGTATCGCGCTGGGGTTCAGCCAGGAGCTCTTCAGCCCCGCGCCGGGCGAGACCGAGAAGGTCGGCGCCGAGATCGGCGACATGCTCGGTGTGATGGCGGAACGCCTCCCCTACCTCACCACGATGCTGGATGAGATCAGCCACGACGACGGACCCGACGCAACGCTCGGCTGGTGCGACGACCAGACCGAGTTCGAGTTCGCCTTAGACCTCATGCTCGACGGCTTGGAGAGGCACCTGGAGCGGGATTGAGCATTGGCGCCCCGGTTCGCCTCTCCCGACAGACCGGATAAACTTCCGGGTCCTTGACTACCAGTTGAGGGGCCCATAGCTCAGCCCGGTTAGAGCGCATCCCTGATAAGGATGAGGTCCGTGGTTCAAGTCCACGTGGGCCCACCATCAAAGCCCCTGTTCCCCCACTTGGTTCGCCAGCTGAGTACGAGAGCAGCCCGAGTCCCCATGGCTCAGTCGACACACGTTTCGGGGGCTTCGAGTGGTCGGGTATCAGCCTCGGTCAGACGTCGGGTGTCGGTGGCCGCGATGGGCCAAACCGTGCAACCCTCTTCCGGGCTTTGGCACGTGCTCGGCACCAACCGAAATCGTCTGGCAGCGGTTCGGATCGAGACAATCACTCGGATCGAGTGCCTTGGCTCGCTCGGTCATCGCTGCGAGTTGGCTTTTTGTCCGACGAAGATCTCGGATCTGACGGTCGATGTCCTCGAGATGTTGCTCGAGCAGTTCGACAACATGTCCGCAAGTCTGCTGACCATGGTCCCGAAGGTCGAGGATCGATGCGATCTCCGTCAGGCTCAAGCCCGTCCCTTGCGCCTCCCGAATGAAACGAAGGCGCTCGACTGTGACCTCTTCATAGTCCCGATAGCCGCTTGCGGTCCGTTCTGGCGCCGGGAGGAGTCCGATCTCCTCGTAGTATCGGATCGTCTTCACCGCGACGCCGGTCCTTCTCCCTAGATCTCCGATTCTCATCACAAGTCATTCTATATCTTGACCTTCCAGTCGGCTGGAGGGTGTATACATGAAGGCAGCTGAGCCGGAAGGTGGACCGATGACTGAAGGACCGAGGTTTCTCGCCGATGCCGTGGCGTGGATCGCCGCGGCGTCAGATGGGTGGGGCCACATGGGCGGTTGGGGCTGGGGCATGGCGGTCTTGGGTTGGCTCTTCATGGGGAGCCTCATCGTCCTAATCGCATGGCTAGTCGTCACGAGCGTCCTCCAGTCGGACAGGTCGCCGGGGACTGCTTCGAAGGCGAAGGATGTTCTTGACGCTCGATACGCCCGGAGCGAGATCGATCGCGACGAGTACCTCCGGCGAAGGTCGGATCTGGTGGGATGATGCCGAGCGACCACCTGGAGGATCTGCATACCCACGCCCATGACCACGGGGACCACGCAGAGGTGTCACACGAAGGGCATCGGGCTCACGCTTCTGTAGAAGCGGGCGACGATCACCACTCGCACGCGGGCCATGACAAGCACGAGGGCCACTCCCCTGAGATGTTCCGGGACCGGCTATGGGTGAGCCTCGCCCTGACCGTCCCCATCCTCTACTTCTCGGAGCAAATCCAGGACTGGTTCGCCTACACGGCCGCCTCTTTCACTGGAAGCCGGTGGGTTAGCCCGATCCTCTCCACGATTCTGTTCATCTATGCCGGCTCGGTGTTCCTGAGAGGGGCACGGCATGAGGTGAGAGCCGGCCAGCCAGGGATGATGACCCTCATATCGCTCGCCATCTCCGTCGCCTACCTCTACAGCGCGGCCGTGTCCCTCGGCCTCGATGGCAAGCCCTTCTACTGGGAGCTTGCCACGCTCCTCGATGTCATGCTGCTCGGCCACTGGATGGAGATGAGGTCGGTCCAATCGGCGTCAAAGGCTCTCGAGCACCTGGCCGCGATGGTCCCTTCGGTGGCCCATCGGGTAACGCCCGGCGGTGCAATCGAGGACGTCGAGGTGGCAGACCTCGCGACCGGCGACCTCATCATGATCAGACCGGGAGAGCAAGTGCCTGCGGACGGAGATGTCAGCGACGGGGCGTCGAGCATGATCGAAGCGTTCTTGACCGGGGAATCCCGTCCCGTCCCGAAACGGGTCGGTGATCGGGTCATCGCCGGGGCGGTCAACGGCGAGGGCGCGCTGACGGTTCTGATCACACGGACCGGGGGCGCGACGACTCTCCGCCAGATCATGAGGCTCGTCGAGGACGCGCAACGGTCGCGAAGCCACTTCGAGGCCCTCGCCGATCGTGCGGCCTTCTGGCTGACGATCATCGCCGTCGGTGTCGCGACGCCCACCCTCATTGCTTGGATTCTCTTCGGCACATCCGGGATCACGTTCGCGGTTGCCAGGGCGGTCACCGTCCTGGTCATCGCCTGCCCCCATGCTCTGGGCCTCGCCATACCGCTCGTGAACATGAACGCCACGAGCATTTCAGCCCGCAGTGGGATCCTGGTGCGTAATCGTGAGGCCTTCGAGCGAGGGCGCAACATCGCCTTCGTGGCATTCGACAAGACCGGAACCCTCACGGAAGGCAGGTTTGTCGTGAGCTCCGTCACCACCGACGGATCACCCGAGGGCCACGCTCTAGCGGTTGCTGCCGCTCTGGAGCGCTCCTCGGAGCACCCTCTCGCACGGGCCATTGTGGACGAGGCCCAGGAGGTGGGAGCTGAGAACCTGAAGGCGCAGGCAGTGAAAGCCGTGCCCGGGTTCGGCGTCGAAGGCCAAGTCGACGGTAGGCCGATGCGCATTGGCCGACCGGAGTGGGCGCAAGATGCCGGAGTGGATCTGAGCGAGAAGCTGACCGATGCATTGGCGATGGCCGACTCTCGAGGGGAAAGCGCCGTCATTCTGATGACGGATGATCGTGTCCGGGCTGTCATCACCCTCTCGGACAAGATCAGAGACTCCGCCCGCGACACGATCACTCGCCTTCGGGAGTTGGGAGTGCAAGCGGTGATGATCACCGGCGACGCCGAGGCTGTGGCATCCACCGTGGCCGGGGAGTTGGGCATCGAGCGCTACTACGCGAGAGTCCTTCCCGAGCAGAAGGTAAGCCTCGTAGCCGAGCTCAAGAAGTCGGGTCCAACGGCCTTCGTCGGTGACGGCATCAACGACGCCCCAGCCCTGCTCACGGCTGATCTCGGTGTTGCCATCGGCGCAGGCACCAACGTTGCGATCGAGTCGGCAGACCTCGTGCTCGTGGCGGACGACCCCGCCGACGTCGCACGCGCTCTCACACTCTCGAAGGCCGCGCATCGCAAGATGATCCAGAACCTCGCCTGGGCCACGGGATACAACGCGGTGGCAATACCCCTGGCGGCCGGGGTAGCCGTGGGGGCCGGAATACTGCTCTCCCCCGCAATCGGCGCCCTCTTCATGAGTCTCTCCACCGTCATCGTCGCGATCAACGCGACGCTCCTACGCCGGGTAGACCTGACGAGGTGACCTCCAGGGCATCTCGCCAAGCCTCGGTCCATCTGGTCGTCTTGGGCCTGGTTCTGGCCGCATGCGCCGGCGCGCCAACCGAGCCCGGGACCCCCATCCCACCGCAGGATGCTGGCTTGGTCGAAGCGGGTGAAGATCTGTATCTGGCAAACTGCGCCTCCTGCCACGGGTCTGACCTGCGCGGGACCGGCCTCGGACCGTCGCTTCTCTCAATCGTGTATGAGCCCAACCACCACCCAGACGGTGCCTTTCTCGCGGCGGTCGTAAGGGGGAGCCCGGCGCACCACTGGAACTTCGGACCCATGGAGCCCGTACCCGGGCTGACACCGGAGGACGTGGCCGCGATAGTCGCTTTTGTCCGGGAACATCAGCGTCTCGACGGATACGAGCCTTACCCGCCGTAGGCACCCTCTGGCGCCGACGGCCGGTGACCAGCCCGGTGCAGCGCTACGGCCAAATGCCTCGTTGCTCGGTGGCGCGACGGCACCTTCTGAGCGCCACCACATGAGCAGCGGTTCGGAGCGTCGGCTGGATCAGCGTCGAGCCGGGGCGGGCCTCGGCCCATGCCTCCCGATATCCCTCGAACCCATCGGCCAACTCCGATCGGGTCATCACAGTCGCATCGGTCGCCGCCTGCATCTTCCTGCGCAGCCTCTTGAGCACGTCGGCCTCGGTCCACTGCTCATTGGCGAGGTTCTGCACCCACTCGTAGTACGAGACGACCACTCCGCCCGCACTTGCCAGGATGTCCGGCACCACTTGGATGCCGCGCTCGCGGAGAATGTCGTCAGCCTCCAGGGTCGTGGGCCCGTTTGCGGCCTCGAGAACCACCTTCGTCTGGACCCTGTCCGCGTTATCGGCCGTTATCTGGGTCTCCATCGCGGCCGGAATCAGGACGTCGCATGGCACCTCGAGGATCTCCCGATTACCGAGGGATTTCGTCCCGCTCAGGTCGGTCACGGACCCTGTCTCGTCTTTCTGTCGATCGACCTGGGCGAGGTCCAGCCCGTTTGGGTCGTAGACGCCGCCGCGGCTATCGCTGACCGCTACCACCCTTGCGCCGGCACGATTGAAGATCCAGGCCGCATGGCGACCCGCGTTTCCGTAGCCCTGAATGGCCACCTCAGCACCAGCCACTTCGGGAAGGCCGTGTATCGCACCGTTGGAAACCATGTGCTCGAAGACGTCGAACGCTCCCTGAGCCGTCGCCGCGATCCGACCCTCCGAGCCGCCCAGGTCCAATGGCTTCCCCGTTACGACCGGGAGGTTGTTCTGGCCCGGATGCATCATCGTGTAGGTGTCGTACACCCAAGCCATCACTTGGGGGTCGGTGTATAGGTCGGGCGCCGGGATGTCCGTGTGAGGCCCGATGTTTTCCCCGAGCGCCGCTATGAAGCGCCTCGTTATTGCCTGCTTCTCCTTCTGCGAGAGCTTCTTCGGATCGCAGGCCACCCCGCCCTTGGCTCCGCCAAATGGCACATTGGTCAGAGCGCATTTCCATGTCATCCAGGTGGCCAGAGCCGTGACCTCGCTCTCGTTCACGTCGGGGTGAAACCGGATTCCCCCCTTTCCAGGCCCGAGAACGCTCTTGTGCAGGACACGCCAGCCCTGGAAGGTGTGAACGAAGCCGTCGTCCAGGACGACCGGAAGCACGACCTTGAGGATGCGCTCGGGTGCGAGCAGCAGGTCGGCCATGCCTCTCAACCCTTTGAGAGGATGGACGAAAGGAATGGCGCGCTCGAATTGTCGGCGCGCCGTTTCGAAGAGATCTTTCTGATCTGTAGCCATTGTGTCAGACTCCCACATCGACGGCCGCCCCATCGTCTTCGGCCCGTCGGCCCCTGGCTAGAGGACTTGGACCCATGAGGGCGGCGAAGGCCCCACCCTATTGAACACGCGGGAGGCGACCATTGCTCATTGCCCGTCTTCCCCGACAGAACCATGGGTCGCGAGGCCCTGCCACCAAAGTCGAACACATATCGAGGGGGCTGTAGGCTCGTCGCTTCCAAGGTGAGAGGAGACCGTGCGTCGAAGACTGGCCGTTGCCACCGTGCTCGCGGTGGTCGCCGCAGCGTGTAGCTCATCGCCAGGCGCGTCCACCAGCTCGACCGCCTCCCGCGGCGAGCCCTCCACCACGACCTCTACGGCCCCGACCTCCACAACGACCCGCCCGGCTCTCCCGAGCGTCGACCTGGGCTCGGGGATCATCATCGACCCCACCGCTGCCAACACCTGGGCTGCGTACGGCAACGGTGCAAGCTTCTACGACGGGCAGAACCTCCAATCTCAGCCTGCCCATCTCTACACGTTGGCCTCGCCCACCCGGACTCTCGTTCCTCTTCTGGGCGCACCGGCCGAGATACCCAGCGGCTCGCTCGACGGTGAGGCGTGGGTCATCGACGTTCCCATCCGCGACTCTTTGATCTGGGCCGACGGGGAACCGCTGGACGCTCACGACGCAGTTTTCACCTTCGACACGGTCCGCGCGCTTGGCCTGGGAGGCGCCTTCGAGCTGTTCTGGCCCGTTGCGGGCGATGACGCAGGCGCCGGCCTGACCGCTGTTGTGGCCGTCGACGACCGAACTCTGCGTCTGACATGGAATCGGCGCCCGGGGCTCGCCGAGTGGGAATACGGCACGGCCCTCGCCCCTATCCTCCCTGAGCACTTCTGGTCTCCACACGTTGCATCCGCAACCGGAGCAGCAGACCTCTATGCGATCCCCGGAAGCGAAGCCCCTGGGCTCGGCCCCCGTTCAGGTTCGTACGTGGTCTTCGAGAACGGCGCAGTCGAGTTCTCCGGCCCCGAAGGGAGCGAGAGTTGGGGCGGGGCTCCGTCGGGGCAAGTCGTCGCCGAGTACTCCCAACCGAATGTCTCCTCGATCGAATTCACCCCCTTCTTCACCCAGGAGGACGTCGCTGCCGACCTCCTCACAGGGAACATCGAATTCTGGCTTCAGCCTCTAGCGCTGTGGAAGGAGGTGGCAGGCGTCCAACGTCAGTTCGTCCTCGCCGACGACGTCGACATCGCGGCGAGTGACGGAGGCGGGCTTACGTACGTGGCGTTCAACACGCGACGATTCCCGGGTGACAACCTCGCCTTCCGACAGGCCGTCGACTGTGTCATCGACAAGGACTTCATAACCAGCGACATACTCCTCAATGCGGCCACCCCGATCGATGCTGTGGTGCCCTCGACGAACACGACGTGGCACAACGAAACCGTCGCGTCGACCTGCGCCGGGCAGAGCAACGGCGAGAGGCTCGAGTCGGCTGTCGCCATCCTCGAGGCGGGCGGCTGGACCTGGGACCGGGAACCGTCATTCGACCCGGCGGGTGATGAAGGGCGAGGGGATGTCGAGCCGGGCGAGGGACTTCGGGGCCCGGGGGGGCAAGTGGTTCCTCCCCTGGAGCTGCTCGCGCCCAACGCCGGCTACGACCCCATACGCGCCACCTACGCATACTGGATCCAGTCGTTCATGAACGAGTTGGGCATACCGGTCAAGACGCAGACGATCAGCTTTGCCTCCCTGACCACAGCCATCGAAGGGCTCGATTGGGATCTCTATCTCTTCGGCTGGTCGCTGGGTGGCGAGTTCCCGACCCACCTTTTCGAGTTGTTCCACTCGAGCAACGATCTTGCGGTCGGCGGGCTGAACACCTCCGGTTACCGCAGCGCCGGGTTCGACCAGGGAGCGGAGGCCTTCCTCATGGAGACCGACGCCGAAGCAGCCCGCCAGATCGCCCTGCGGCTCCAGGAGCTGATCGCGGGCGATGTTCCGATAGTCCCCCTCTACACCAACAGCCACACGTTCGCCTACCGAGACCTGGGCGGGATCTCCTTCGAAGACCTGATGCACACCCTGGACATGGGCGCCGCAGGGCTTCCCGGTCTGATCACCCGCTCCTAGCCGCCAGGCTCCACGCCGAGATCGTCGAGCAACCCCAGAACCCTGCGCTCGATCTCGTCCCTGATCGGTCGCACTCCTTCGATCGCGAGCCCTGACGGGTCCGCCAGGTCCCAATCTTCGTAACGGACGCCGTCGTAGTAGGGACACTCGTCTCCGCAGCCCATCGTGACCACGACGTCCGCCGAGCGGATTCGCTCGTCAGTCCATCTCTTCGGCTCTTCGCCGGAGATATCGATCCCTTTCTCGTTCATCGCCTCCACTGCGACCGGGTTCACCCGTACGGCGGGCTCCGATCCGCCGGAGAACACCTCGACGATGTCATCTCCGGCTGCGCGCATGAACCCGGCAGCCATTTGCGACCGCCCGGCGTTGTGAACGCAGAGGAACACGACCTTCGTCACGGGAGAGATCTTGGCACCGAGGGAGGCTCAGTTACGGGGAGGTGTTCAACATCTCTCGCAGCTCCTCAATTGAGGTCGGGCAGATATCGATAGTGAAACTCTGACATTCAGCATCGGTGAACCCCCGGGTCAGTATCTCCAACCCCAACTCGACCGGGTCGAGGGCCTCGGCGAGGGCGAACCGGTCGGTGACCCGCTTCACATCCCAGAGGAGGAGCCCGCCGGGATGACTCGTCAGCAGCCTCTCACCGTCACCCGTCCAGGAGATGCCAACAACACCAGGGCCCGAGAGTGGCCGTCGGAAATCGGACAAGCGAACGATCGGCGCCCCGGTCTCGGTGTCGATGACCACCACCGATTGGGAAGTGCGAGGTAGACGGGACCGAACCGGCTCCACGATGATCGCCACCAGGGCCCCGTCCGGTGACGCGTGGTAGGGGAAGCCGATGTCGGGTGTGACCGACCAGTTACTGTCTTGACGGTCTTCGATGTAGGCGATCCCGCCCGTGGTCAGATCGCGTATCTCGGTCGTCCCGAAGGCCGATTCGCTCTCTCCATACCGGCTCACCAGCAGCTCACCGGACGAGCTGAGGTTGGGATAGAACCCGAGGTATGAGTCGATCGGGTCCAGGGTCGGGAATGAGACGAGCTCGAGGTCACACAGCCACGGCTCTCCACAACTCGTCAGGAGCGCTGTGCTCGAGCCGGCTCCGAATTGGATCCACTCGAAGACGGCACCTGGTTTCTCCCAACGAAGGACTTCCTCCCACGTGGTCGTGTCATAGACAAGAGCCCAGTCGGCTGCGGCCTGATTCCGGCAGTCGGCCGTCCCGTCCATGAACGACAGATAGCGCCCGTCGGGCGAGAAATGGGGCGGTGTCGCCACCGAGCAACCGGCGAGAGGGAGCACCTCGGTCGCACCTGTTGCGGTGTCGACGACGTGGATGGATCCGCCGTCCACCTCGGAGGTCAGGTCGAAGGCCAGTAACCCCGAGGCCGATACCGCGACCCAATCGGTGTGCTCCCCGTCATCGATCGAGACGTGATAGGTGTCTGTGACAGCGCCCGACTCCACGTCGATCGCCACGACTTGGTGGCCACGGTCCAGTTGTTGCACCGCGAACACCGTTGACCCATCGGCGCTGATGGCTCCATAGTTGTAGGAATCTCGAGGATCGATCGGGTTCTCGAACCGGGCCACGAGACGGTTTGTGGCTACCGCGTTCGTCAACTCCGGTATCACCTCCACTCGATGAGCCGGAGACGGTGCCACGGCCGTAGCGAGGAGCGCAAGCAACGTGGCAAGCTCGGGGTCGCTTTCGATCTCGGCTACCGATCGGGCTTCCAGCGCCCTCATCTCGCTTATCGCCGCCTGCAGCACGGCTTCCTGGCGAGCCTGCTCAGCTTCGGCACGGGCCTCGGCCTCACGCGCGGCGTTGGCACGGGCCTCGACTTCGTTCTGTTCTGCGATCTCGGCTTGTCGCTCCGCCTCGGCTTGCTGGTCCAATGCGAACGCCGCAACCACCACCGAGAAGACCGCCAGTCCGAGAAGGGCCAAAGCGGCGGCCCAAGCCGTCCTGATCGTGCGCCTGTGCTGCCTGACCTCTTCCGAGGCGAGCTCGTCTTTGGGAACACCCCGAAC